>NZ_MDAW01000036.1:0-187750 GCF_002875385.1 Vibrio sp. 10N.222.52.B12
GGGGCGGACCATACATTTTTTTGTAACCGCGGCAAAAATCATTAACAGTTCAACTAAGGTAATAGACGACGTATGTTCTCTAAGTGCGTCAGTATTTCTTGCTTGTCATAAAGCGTGTCCGCCTTTGCTGATGTGCTTTGTCGTTCAACCAAGCTGATTGGCAATACTTTTGACACAACGCCTTGCCCTTTTTCCATCTGACTCAGTACTAACTTGACCGCCCTACGTCCAAGTTCATTGAAATCTTGCTTAATCGTTGTCAGAGGGGGTGAGAAAAACTGGCTGTCTTGAATGCCATCGAACCCAACCACAGAGACGGTTTTAGGTACATTAATACCCGCCTCCGAAAGCGCGCATAACACGCCAAGCGCCATCTGATCATTCGCCACCAATACAGCATCAAAAGGCACACCTTTTAACACGGCGTCTTTAATAGCGTTGTAGCCACTGGCTGCTTGCCAATCTCCCTCATAGTATGCCGCTTGCACCAATTCATGTTGCTGAATCTGTGATTGCCATTCTTGGTAACGAATCTGAGAAGCCGTAGATGCCTTGGGGCCAGAAATACACACGAAGGATTCGCGCTTATGTTCGATCAAGTGAGAGATCGCTAAATTTGCCCCAGCTTTATGGTCACAACTGAGAGAATTGACGGGCGTCCCCTCGGGTACATCAATAAAAACCAGCGTGAGCTGACTGAACTGCTCCACAAGGTTTTCTGCCATCTCTCTGGTTACCGGGGCGTTGATGATAATGGCATCAACTTGCTGGGCAATGAGCTCTCGGATTGCACTACGGAATTCCTCAATGGAGTTGTCACCTAACACTGCCAGCGCCGTCGCGTAATCCATCTCGTGCGCTTGGTTGCGAACGCCATTAGCAATAAGAGCCACACCATGCAGTGAGATATCCAAAGAGACAATACCGATGATCCGCGACTTCGCTCGGCTCAACATTTGTGCCCCTTTGTTCGGCACGTATCCAAGCTTTTTGATTGCGTCGTTAACTCGCTTTCGTGTTTCTTCTGCGACGTTATCCGCGCCGTTGGTTACACGCGACACGGTTTGTGTCGAAACTCCAGCTAACCGTGCAACATCTTTAAACGTAACTGCCACTGCGTTCTCCTATTCTGATTTGCTGTTTACTCTACCAAATTCATTCGAATGTTCTCGTGAACAATGTCGTAAAAAACATGAAAAAATGTTCCCGAAAACAGTAGATCTAGCACACAAAACCACGTTCTAAAGCCTGTTCAAAGTCACATTTAAACGGCTATTTAATCGAAATAAAACCAAACAGGCGCATGATTATTTTTAGATTAAATGTTTGCGAAAACAGAGAAACAACATGCAAAAAATTGTTCACTTAAAATCCAAGAATCACAGCATGATCATTAAAGTGGATCGTGTTCCTGAAATCCTTCATTGGGGCGCAAAGATCGCTCAAATCGATCCCGATTTAATGCTCTCAACCGAACGTCCTATCTCGCAGGCTCGCCTTGATGTTGACGTACCCTTATCACTCTGTCCTGAGCTTGGTAGTGGTCACTTTAATGCGCCTGGGATTGAGGGACATCGCAATGGCGAAGACTGGGCTCCCGTGTTCACAACCACATCCATAGAGCACGATGACAACAGCGCGACATTTACTCTGCAAGATGACATCGCTGGTCTTGAATTATTGATTGAGCTACAACTGGACTTTAACAGTGATGTGGTACAAAAACGCATCACCGTAAAAAACACGACTGCCGGTGAGTATTGCTTGGGTAAGCTCTCCTCTACCCTGCCACTTCCTAACCATACAAACGAGCTGATGACGTTCCACGGTCGCTGGTGTCATGAGTTTCAAACTCAGCGTCTGAGCTTTGAGCATGGTGGCTTTATGCAAGAAAACCGTCGCGGTCGCACCTCTCACGAGAACTTCCCAGGTTTGTTCGCGGGCACTAATGGCTTTAGTGAACAATTGGGGCAAGTTTGGGGCTTCCATCTTGGTTGGAGTGGTAACCACCAACTGCGTGCCGATGTTCGCAGTGACGGTCGTCGCTTTGTTCAAGCTAGTGAACTGCTACTGTCTGGTGAAAAGCGTCTACAAAGCGGTGAAGCCTACCAATCACCATGGCTTTACGCGACATACAGTAACTCGGGGTTGAATGGAATATCAGAGCGATTCCACGAGTTTGTTCGTGCCAATATTATCCAATTTCCAAACAACAGACCTCGCCCTGTTCACTTAAACACGTGGGAAGGCATCTACTTCGATCACAAGCCTGAATACATCATGCAGATGGCAACAGAAACGGCTGAGATGGGTGTCGAGCGCTTCATCATTGACGATGGTTGGTTCATTGGTCGTGATGGCGAACGTGCAGCGCTTGGTGACTGGTACTTGGATGAAACGAAGTACCCGAATGGTCTTGAGCCTGTCATCGAGCACGTAAACAACAAAGGCATGGAGTTTGGTCTTTGGGTAGAGCCAGAGATGGTCAGCCAAGACTCAAATCTCTATCGCCAGCACCCAGATTGGGTATTAAGTCTGCAAGGCTACCACCAACCTTCAGGCCGCTGGCAATACGTGTTGGATTTGCAAAACCAAGATTGCTTCAACTACCTGTTTGAGCGTTTGAATGACTTACTGACTCGTTACAACATCGGCTACCTGAAATGGGACATGAACCGTGAATTGGTTCAGCCAGGGCATCAAGGTAAACCCGCTGTGCATGGCCAAACGAAAGCGCTTTACCGCTTGCTAGACGAGCTTCAAGCTGCGCATCCGGCGGTTGAAATTGAGTCTTGCTCTTCGGGTGGTGGCCGTATTGATTTTGAGATCCTTAAACGCACTCACCGTTTCTGGGCTTCTGATTGTAACGATGCGCTGGAACGTCAAGCGATTCAACGTGGTATGAGCTACTTCTTCCCGCCTGAAGTCATGGGTGCTCACATTGGTCCTGCAGAGTGTCACTCAACCAATCGTCGCCATGCGATCAACATGCGTGGAGTGACGGCGTTAAGTGGTCACATGGGTGTGGAGCTCGATCCAGTAAAAGAAAGCGCTGAAGAAAAACAAGCGTTTGCTCATTACATTCAACTGCACAAACAGTATCGCGATTTGCTTCATTCTGGACGTACTTTCCGCATCGATCCTGCCGATCAAAACCAGAACATCTATGGCGTTGAGAACGGACAAGAAATGCTGATTACGGTGTGTCAGTTGGCAATGCCAAATCATGCGCTGCCATCTCCACTTCGCGTCAGTTGTGCGGATGAAAACGCCCGTTACGAAGTTAATATTGTTGAAATGCCAAAAACCAGCTTCCAGTTGATGAAGCAACGTCCGCAATGGCTAGACAAAACCCTGACGCTAAGTGGCGATAACTTAAAGGAAATTGGGGTGACGCTTCCGATTCTCGATCCAGAATCGGCGCTCATTGTTCATCTTAAGAAAATGTAAACCTCTACCTGTGCCCTCTAGCGACCGGGTTTCAACTTCGCGTTGTTCCTGATAAAACACTCCTATACGCGCTAGAGGGGCACCCTACAACTAACAAGCAAAACTTAATTGCTTAACTTGTTAAGGAAACAAAATGTCTATTACAGTATTACTTTCGTTCTTGCTGTTTACAGGCTTTGTTGTGGTGTTCACTTACAGCAAAGTTAAAAACGATAAAAACACCTCTCAAGACGGTTTCTTCCTTGGTGGACGAAGCTTAACAGGCGGGCTCATTGCCAGCTCCTTGATTCTGACCAACCTGAGTGCCACCAGCTTTGTTGGCATGAGTGCACAATCCTACACCCACAACATGAGTGTGATGGGCTGGGAAGTGGCCTCTGGCGTTACACTGGTTATCATTGCGCTGCTGCTTGTTCCTCGCTACCTCAAGCAAGGCATCACCACCATTCCAGACTTCTTAGAAAGCCGTTACGACATGTCGGTGAAGAAGTTCGTTACCCTGTTGTTCTTGTGCCAATACGTCATCAACATTCTACCTACCACTCTTTACGCTGGCGCAGTGGTACTGGGCGAAATCTTTGATGTGCAAGGTTTACTGGGCATTTCAGAGTTCAGCTCTATCGCCCTGATTTCTGCCACTATTGGTTTGCTGGGTTTCTTTTACGCGATTTACGGCGGTCTAAAAGCCGTGGTAATTGCAGACACGATCAACGGCGTAGGCTTGATCACCGGCGGTTTGATGATCCCAGTATTTGGTCTAATGGCATTAGGCGGCGGTAACTTTATGGAAGGTTTAGACGTATTGCTGACTACCGCACCGGAAAAGCTGCAATCCGTAGGTAAAGAGACCGACCCACTGCCTTTCTCTACCCTGTTCACAGGTCTATTGTTGGTGAACTTGTACTACTGGGGTACTGACCAATCTATTATCCAACGTGCACTTGGCGCGAAAAACCTCAAAGAAGGTCAGAAAGGCGTGATTCTGGCGGGTGCGATTAAAGTTATCTCTCCACTTTTCCTAATCATTCCGGGCATCATTGCGTTCCATATGTTTGGCGCAGATGCGGGCAACCCAGATACGATGTACACACGCTTGGTGAACGAAGTATTACCTAAGCCGCTTGTTGGTTTCTTCGTTGCGGTCATGTTCGGCGCTATCCTAAGTACCTTTAACGGCGTATTGAACAGCTCAACCACCTTGTTTGCCTTGAACGTTTACAAACCACTATTTGGCAAAGACAAATCGGATGAAGAGTTGGTCGGTAAAGGTCGTATCTTCGGCGTTATCATTGCGATCATTTCGGTCTGTATTGCCCCTTTCATCATGTACGCACCGGAAGGCTTGTTCCAATACCTACAAATGGTTGCGGGTTTCTTTAGTGTGCCTATCTTCACTATCGTGTTTGTGGGCTACATTTCAAAACGCGTTCCTGCTATTGCCGCTAAAGTTGCTTTGGTCGTGTTTGTTAGCTCCTACGCTGCGATGCAATTGGTCTTTGGTACACCAATTCACTTCCTACACCAATTAGCAATTCTATTCGTCGTGTGTACTGCTCTGATGTTTGCGATTGGTTACTTTATGCCGCGTGATACAGACTACGTAATGCCAGTAAATGAGAACATCGATGTCACACCGTGGTCATTCCGCTTTGAAGCATCAGCGGTCATCATCTACATGGTATTGGGCGCTTACGTAATGTTCTCAGACTTCGGTTTTGTCTCAAGCGATCAGACTATCATGCAAGTGTACGGCTTCTGTGGTCTGGTCTTGATGTTCGGTGTGGTTTCTAACTACTTCATCAAACGTAGAAAGCACAAAGAAGTGTCAAAGCTCAATGACATGTACATGCCTTAAGTCGACTTAGATTGCGCACATAAAAATCGGAGCGCTGGCTCCGATTTTTGTTTTCTACCGAAACTTCGTCATCAACAAAGAGCTTTTGAGGAAAGAAATGTCTCCTAAAGGCACTTTTAACCTTTCGGATTTTTCGAGGTAAACGCAACACAGGAAGAACAAATACATAGAGCAAGATAATTAGAACGAAACTTTAAATAAATTATGCAAATACATCATCAGACCTTATAAAACCTAGAAATCTCGATATTCATGCAATCATCTATTCGCCGCTCTGTTCACATTAATGAGTGTCCCTGTAAGGCAAGTCGAAGTGCGGTTTTACTTTCAAGTTAAAGATGCACCCTATTTCCCTTTCCCTTTCCCTTTCCCTATCCTTATAGCGCTTAATGAAATCTATCGCTAGAATCGCAGGTCTTTGATTTTACAAGTGACAGATCAATCAACAGCATCAATAACATAACCAAGTTCCTCTCTAGAAGCGCAACCAAGAGTGAAAATAGTGATGCTGAAGATGTTCCTAGAAAGGTTAATCATGGCGAATACTAACTACAACGCACCGCTAACATTGCAACTTTATTTAGCCGCTGCATTCTTTTTTGGCACCTATGGCGGACGCGTCTGCCCCATGCTCAGTACGCTCAGCGTTTACGAAGTCATTTTGCACTGCGCCGTGGTGTTTACCTTCATCTATTTAGTGCGTCACTTTATTCTCGCAACACACCCGTTAATTGCACAAAACCGCCAAGCGAAGCTGGATACGATTTTATTTACTGCGGTTAGCATCCCTTTCGCGGCTTATTACAACCTCCAGTATGACTTTACTTTCGATAGCAATGTAAAGGTCCTATTTGGCATGGGATTGTTTGGCTTCCTGACAGGCTCTATCCTTCAACTGCAAAGCAAATTGGCTCAATTTAATGACTTGCGCCAGCAAAACCAATTCGATTTTGTCCTCTCAGGGCAACGCCAGTCTATGGTCAAACAGATGATCGGGATGATGATTGCGTTACTGATCACTCTCACCGCAATCTTAACCATGGTCGCAGTAAAAGACATTTATTGGTTAGAGCAAAACCCAGAACAAATCAGCAATGGTTTAGGCAAGATCAGTTTTATCAAGGAACTGGTGTATATCGCGTTGGTTGTAGGGGGATACGTTATTGCCATCATGGTGTTATGGACTCGCTTGATGCAGAAGATTTTGTTTAGCCAAGAACAAGCATTATTGGAAGTCACTCAAGGTAAGGTGGCTCAACGCCTCCCGGTCTTCCAACATGATGAGCTAGGCTCAATGGCCTGCCTCACCAACCAAATGCTAGACAGCTTGCAAGTTTCGCAAGACGAGGTGAAAACGACGCGTGATGTTGCCATTGTCAGCCTGTCCGCCTTGGCAGAGTCTCGCGATAACGAAACTGGTGCTCATATCATGCGAACGCAGGAATACGTCAAAGTGCTGGCAGAACACTTAAGTCAGTTTGAACAACATCGCATGTTACTGACTCCCAATTACATTGAACTGTTGTATAAATCGGCCCCGCTTCACGATGTGGGTAAAGTCGGCGTGCCTGATAGTGTGTTACTCAAACCGGGTAAATTGACCGACGAAGAATTTGAGATCATGAAGGGTCATGCTGAAATTGGTGCCGAAGCGTTGTCAATTGCAGAAAAACAGCTAGAAAGTAGCTCATTTTTGCGAGTTGCGAAAGAGATCGCGCTGACACACCATGAAAAGTGGGATGGAAGTGGTTATCCAAATCAACTCTCGGGTGAAAGCATTCCCCTCTCTGGCCGATTGATGGCACTCGCAGATGTTTATGATGCACTTATATCAAAGCGTGTATACAAGCCAGCGTTCAGTCATGACAAGGCAAAATCAATCATTCTTGAAGGAAATGGCAAACATTTTGACCCGCAAGTTGTCGACGCTTTCCTTGCTGTAGAAGCACAGTTTCAGCATATCGCACATCAATATCAAGATGCTCAAGATCTCGCCGCTTAGCGAATTATCCCCCTCTTAACTCCACAGTTAAGAGGGGTTTTCATAGCAAAATCTTTGCTTATGTTAGAATTCTGTTTCAAATCAAAACTTTTTTAAGTTTTCTTTTCACTAACTGTTGTAACGAATATTGCTGAAAGGTATAAATGTCAGCAGACCCCTTCGATTAACATGGATGAAGATTATGTTTGAAAAAGTAGTTGCCGCTCCGGCCGACCCTATTCTTGGACTTACTGAAGAGTTTAAAAAAGATACTCGCGCTGAAAAAATCAACCTAGGCGTTGGTATTTACAAGAACGAACAAGGTGAAACCCCTGTTCTTGCTACCGTAAAGAAAGCCGAAGCAGCACTGATTGAAACTGAAAAAACCAAATCTTACCTAACAATCGAAGGTACAGCAGAATATGGTCTGGCAGTACAAAAACTGCTATTTGGTGCAGACGCAGAAATCGTTACGAGCAAGCGAGCTAAAACAGCTCAAGCACCTGGTGGTACGGGCGCTCTGCGCGTTGCCGGCGAGTTTATTAAACGTCAGCTTGGCGAAGTGAAGATCTGGATCAGCAACCCAACTTGGGCAAACCACAACGGCGTGTTCACTGCTGCAGGCATTGAAACGGCACAATACAGCTACTACAACGCAGAAACGAAAGACAAAGACTTTGATGCGATGCTGACAGATCTTCAAGCTGCATCGGAAGGCGATGTTGTGCTTCTGCATGGCTGCTGCCACAACCCTACTGGTATCGATCCAACGGCTGAAGAGTGGGAAGCTCTGGCGAAGCTAGTGGCAGACAAGAAACTACTGCCTCTATTTGACTTTGCATACCAAGGTTTTGCGAAAGGTGTCGAAGAAGATGCAGAAGGTCTTCGTATTTTCGCGAAGTACAACAAAGAAATCCTAGTGGCGAGCTCTTTTTCTAAGAATTTCGGCCTATACAACGAGCGTGTAGGTGCATTCACTCTAGTTGCTGAATCAGAAGAAGTAGCAACAACCGCATTCTCGCAAGTGAAAGCTATCATCCGTTCTATCTACTCTAACCCACCAGCGCACGGCAGTGCAGTTGTGACTCACATTCTAGGCGATGCAGAATTACGCGCAGAGTGGGAAGCTGAAGTAGCAGAAATGCGTGACCGTATCCAAGAGATGCGTGAGCTATTCGTTGCAACTCTGAAAGCTGAAGGTGTAGACGCTGACTTCAGCTTCATCGAGCGCCAAAACGGTATGTTCTCATTCTCTGGTCTATCTAAAGAACAGGTAAACCGCCTGAAGGAAGAGTTTGCAATCTACATTGTTGGCTCTGGTCGTATCAGCGTAGCAGGCATGACGAAGTCAAACATGGGTCCTCTATGTAAAGGCATTGCGGCAGTTCTATAACTCCGCTTTAGCTAATAGAAAGCACAATCAGAAAAGGTCAGCACATGCTGACCTTTTTGTTTTTGTGTGTTTCATTTCAAACAGCACCGTCACAAGCCGATGATGTAATTCAACCATTGCTCTAATAAACGAACTTAAAGCTGATGCCCACTTCGTTAATATGATCAGAGCTCTGATTTTGATAATCCGTATCTCGGAACTGATAGTACAAACCTGTACCAATCACATCATGCCACTGATAATTGAAAGCAATCTTGTAGTTGTTCTCATCAACGATATCACTTCGATTTAAATGCACTTCAGCCGTACCCATTAATTTTTCACTGAACAGGTAGTTAGCACCAATCGTCACGCCTTGGATAAACTCGTTTTCTGATGAAATCGTATTGTCACTCTTATCATCGGTTGCCTTAGCTTTTATGGCACCGAGCCCATAAACGCCATACACATCCAGTTTTTCGTTAATACCATAACGGTATCCACCACCAAACATTAAACGGTCAATGCGCAAAGTGAAGTCGTCTGGGTGGAAAAACTGTGCGGAGTAATCCACATTAAACAACCAGTTATCGGTCAGCAGATAGTTACCACCCAATCCTACGGTGGTGGCATTCGAGTTATCTAACCATTCTTCGTTGGTCGTACCCGCGCCGAGGTCGAGGTTAATGTGTTCATACCCAAATTTTGCGGCTTGTTCTGCCTCTGAGGCAACGCTCATTATAGGTAATGCTACAAGAGGTGCAGCTAATAACAATCTTACCATTTTACTTCCTTCCATGAGTGTCATCCAAAAGTACTTATGCTCTCTAGTTCGACTACAGTTTATTGATTTAATTCGGCATCTTGATGACAGCGTAGCCGAATTGATGGCGCTTTGCCGTGCGACTTGTCTGAATCTTATCATTGCGCACGAAAAACAGTGATCCGATAAGATTCTGTTTTAAAACTAAGTTAAGATTACTCTATCACTTGCAAACCAAAAGGCACCTTAATGGAAGCAGAACTTCTCGAGATATATAACTTTCTCGCCAAGTATCCCCCATTCAACGAGCTTCCGGAAGAAACGCTCATCAAAGTGACAGAGAACATCGAGATCTCTTACTACCGTCAGGACACCCCTATCATCCATTTAGGAGACCAAATTGACGACCTATATATGGTAAGAAGTGGCGTAGTTGAAGTCTATCGACGCAAAGGTGAGCTCTACAACCGCCTCGATGAAGGTGATCTTTTCGGTCAAATGGGCCTTCTTACTAACAACAAAGTTCGCTTTCCAGTAAAGGCAATCGAAGACTCCCTGCTCTACTGCATTCCGCAAGACATTTTCCAAGAGCTTTACGATAACTTTGACTCGTTTGCCGACTTTGTCGAAGTTGAAAACAGTGCAAGACTACGCCAAGCCGTGTCTGAAAATAATGACGCGAATGATCTGACGACATCGAAAGTAAAAACACTGCTGACGCGCGATGCGCCGACCATTGAGCGAGGCCAAACCATTCAAGAAGCCGCACAGCTTATGGCGCAAGACAATGTCTCTTCGTTGTTGATTGTCGACCCTGAATTTGTTCTTGATGAAGATGACCCGCAATCGCCTGTCGTTGGTATTATTACTGACCGCGATTTGTGTACCCGTGTTTTGGCCGAAGGTTTGTCGCCTCAAGATGACGTTTCAACGGTGATGACGACAGAAGTTATTTCCCTCGATCACAACGCCTATGTGTATGAAGCCATGCTAACCATGCTGCGCTATAACGTGCATCATTTACCTGTCGTGAAAGACCAGATGCCAATTGGCATTATTGAAGCCACCGATATCGTTCGTTACGAATCTCAAAACTCTCTGTTGTTGGTGAGCAGTATTTTCCAGCAACAAACCATCGAAGATTTAGCGATCGTTGCCGACGAAGTGAAAAGCAGCTTTGTACGTTTAGTAAATGAAGACGCAAACTCTCACATGGTTGGCAGTGCGATGTCAGTGATCGGGCGCAGCTTCAAGCAGCGCTTGCTTGAGATGGCAGAAGAAGAATTAGGCCCACCACCCATTCCCTATTGCTTCCTAGCACTGGGCTCAATGGGTCGAGATGAGCAGTTGTTGGTCACAGACCAAGACAATGCCATCATCCTTGATGATACATACAAAGAAGACAAGCACGGCAAGTATTTTGAAGCGCTGGCGCAATATGTCAGTGACGGTTTGAACGTATGTGGTTACAAGTATTGTACCGGCGACATTATGGCAACCAACCCTGAATGGCGTATGACTCGCTCGCAATGGGAAGAGTGCTTTGCAGACTGGATTGATGACCCTAACCCGAAAGCGCTACTGAATGCGTCTATTTTCTTTGACTTAGATGGCGTTTATGGCCGCTTAAAATGGGCAGAACAACTGACCAGCTTTATCGTTCGTCGCGCGCGTAAGAATAACCGCTTCCTCGCTTGCTTAGCTCGCAACGCCTTAAATCGAACGCCTCCACTTGGATTCTTCAAAGACTTCGTGATGGAAAAAGATGGTCAACACAAAAACTCGATCAACTTAAAGCGTCGTGGTACGGCACCATTGGTGGATTTGATTCGTGTTCACTCTTTGGCGGTAGGTTCTCGAGCTCAAAACTCTTTTGAGCGTTTGGATGACATCATTGACGCGGGCATCTTACCGAAAGGACGTGCGCAGGACTTGAAGGACGCAATGGAGTTCATCTCTATGGTTCGCATCCGTCACCAAGCCATCGATGTTGAACTCGGTATTGAGCCGGATAACAACATCGAACCAGAGAACTTATCGGATTTTGAACGACGTAATCTTAAGGATGCTTTCCAAATCTTGAGTAATGGTCAGAACTTCCTCAAGTTCCGTTATCAGGCAAGCAATAAGTTTAAGTGAGACACGGAATGATAAAGAAGCTGTTTCAAAAACCTTTTGTCCAATGGCCAACCAAGTTTCAAAGCAAATTAGAAAGCGCGAAGGATGAACGTCTGGTCGCTTTCTATAGCACCGCACTGCCTGCGCCAGAAACACCATTATCTGAGGTAGAGTTTGTCGCCTTGGACTTTGAGACTACTGGGTTGAATCCGCAAAAGAACGGCATTATCACCATTGGTTTGGTGCCGTTTAATCTTAATCGCATTTTCCTTCGCCAAGCAAAGCACTGGAAAGTAAGACCGCAAGAAAAGCTCGATGAAGAATCAGTCATCATTCACGGCATTACACACAGTGAGCTGATAGACGCACCCGACTTAGGAGAGATCCTCGGACCATTATTGGAAAGCTTAGCGGGCAAAATTGTTGTCGTTCACTATCGTCGTATTGAGCGCGAATTCCTCGACCAAGCGCTGCGAGCGCGCATTAAGGAAGGCATCGAGTTCCCTGTATTGGATACGCTGCAAATTGAAGAGGACATTCAACAGCGCCTCTCTGGCGGCCTTTGGAACAAGTTAAAAGGGAATAAGCCGAAGTCATTGCGCTTAGCTCAATCTCGTCGCCGTTATGGTCTGCCGGATTATACACCTCATCATGCGTTAACGGATGCAATCGCCACAGCAGAACTACTTCAAGCCCAAATTGCCCATCACTACAGCGAAGAGCAACCTATCAGTAGTCTTTGGCTGTAGGTCATAGCGAATCGAGAATACTTTCCGCTGATAAACAAAAAAGGAGCCAATCGGCTCCTTTTTAATGCTCAAATCACTTACAGTTTAAAGCGATTGATCTCTTGTTCTAGCTCATGAGAAAGCTCAGATAGGTGCGCGGCTTGCTCTGCGGCCTGATGCGCTTCAACAGACAGTTCGTTAGAGACATCGCGGATGCCTTCTGTGTTGCGCGTAATTTCTGTTGTTACGGACGCTTGCTCTTCAGCAGCAGACGCAATTTGTGTTGCCATGTCGCTAATGCGTTCTACTGCAGTGTGAATCTGAGTGAGGCTCACCGCTGCTGAGTTCGCATCATCCACGCTGGTGTCAGCAAGACGACGACTGTCATCCATAATACCTACAGCTTTTGCTGTCGTACCTTGCAACATCTCAATCGTTTCTTGAATCTCTTGAGTAGACGCGTGAGTACGTTGACTCAGAACACGAACCTCATCAGCAACCACCGCAAAACCACGACCTTGCTCACCCGCGCGCGCCGCTTCAATCGCAGCGTTCAACGCAAGTAAGTTGGTTTGCTCTGCAATACCTTGGATCGTGGAAAGAATCGTATTGATTGCATTACCGTGCGCCTCAAGCTCTTGAATCACGTTCGTCGCCACTTGGACTTCTTGTGCAAGGTTCTGGATAGAGCCTTGAGTTTGAGTCACTTGACCTGAACCATGAACACACGCTTGCACCGCTTCTTCTGAGCTTGATGCAGTATTGTCAGCATTGCCTGCAATCTCTTGTGTCGCCGCAGCCATTTCATTTACCGCAGTCGCAACCATGTTGATTTCGTCTTGCTGGTAAGAAATACGTTGGCTACGCTCCTCAGCCTGCTGAGCGGTCGTACGAGCTTGCTCTGACAACGATGCAGAAACGTGACTAAGCTTGGTCACCATAGTATGCATGTTGCCCACAAAGCGGTTAAAGTTTTCGGCAAGTTTACCAACTTCATCATCGCTACGTGGTTCAAGACGTTGTGTTAAGTCACCTTCACCAGAAGCAATCTCTTCAAGCGCCTGCGATACACGGCCAAGATCGCGGAACAAGAAGCCGACTAACCAAGACACCGCTGCAATCACTACGATGGTGATGAGAACAGCTGTAATCAGCATTTCGCGTAGTAATTGTGCATGGCTCGCCTCTTCAGTTGCACGATCCATTTCAATCGCGAACATCCAGTTTGTACCTGGCACTTTGCTGAAGTAGTAAAGCTTCTCTTGACCTTTGATCGTTGTTGTCTCAATCGAACTTGTATTGGCTGCACGCTCAATCGAATCTTTTGAAAATTGGTTAGAAAGGTCCGTAATTGGCTTAAGCGTCAAGCTCTTGTTCGGGTGCGCAAGGAAAGTACCGTCGTTCATGTCGATCAACATGGCATGCGCATTTTCACCCGCGTCCAAGCTGATCACGTCATTGATCAACTGATCAATCAGAACGTCAGCACCCACTACACCAATGAACTTACCGTTCTTCATTACCGGTTCGGCAATGGTCACCAGTAGAGCGTTAGTGATCGCATCCTGATACGCTTCAGTGATGATCTGCTTACCCGCTGATTTCGCTTCAGTGTACCAAGGGCGAGTACGAGGATCGTAATCGGCACGGTTGCGTTCTGGATGAGAACGGTACATACCACCTTCCGGAGTACCTAGGAAGATATCGTCAAAGCCCCCCGCTTTGCGTGCTTGTTGTAGGAAAGGCACAACGTCTTGCTCAGTTGAGTAATCGTTGAAAGCCGTCGCAATGTCTTTGCGAATCGCAACCCAGTCAGAAATACCTTCTGATGCTGCGTTACTTAGGCTTTGTGCTCGTGAATAGACACCTGAACGCGTCTGATCAAACAATTGACCAGCCGACAACCAAGTTAATGCTGTTGCCATCACTACAACAGCAGAGAGGCTTGCGCCAATTAGCTTTTGTTTTAATGATAATTTCATAATTATTATAAGAAGTTGGGAGAACAGTTAAGGAGGCTGAATCTTACACATTTCTGACAAAGTAATCACGAAGATTGTTCACAAATTTAATACGATAACCTGTTGTAAAATAAAGAATTTGATTCGCCATTTTTTTGGCAAGCGTCAGAAAAATCGCACAAAAAAAGCCAGCATTACGCTGGCTTTTTAACTCATTAATATCTAAGAGATATTTATAAATTTTATCAATTATTGTCGTTCTGTTCTCATGCCCATCAATAAACTGACACACATAGCAAGCAATACGAATGTGAATGGAAGCGCAGTTGAGATAGCACCAGCTTGCAGTGCTTGAACCGCTTCTGAGCCACCGATCCACAGTAGTGCAACCGCAATTGCACCTTCCATAAATGCCCAGAATACACGTTGTAGAACTGGCGCATCCACTTTACCACCAGCGGTAATGCTGTCGATAACTAAAGAACCAGAGTCTGAAGAGGTAATAAAGAATACCAATACCAGAACAACCGCAATGATAGATAGGATGTTACCAAATGGCAGAACATCAAACATTTGGAACATCGCTAATGAAACGTCAGTTAGACCGTTTGCACCTAGCTCACCCACATTGTTGATCACTTGATCGATAGCTAGACCACCGAATACTGACATCCAAATTAGTGTTACCGCTGTAGGGACAATCAGTACCGCCGTGATGAACTCACGAACTGTACGGCCGCGAGAAACTCGCGCGATGAACATACCAACAAATGGTGACCATGAAATCCACCAAGCCCAGTAGAATACAGTCCAGCCTTGGAACCATGCTTCATCAGTACGACCAAACGGATTACTCAGCGGAATTAGGTTCTCTACATACGACATAAATGTCGTCGGAATAGAACCAAGGCTCACAGCCCAACCAATTAAACCAACAAGGATAAGAAGTAAAAAGGCAATAACCATGTTGATGTTACTAATGACTTTCACACCACCGTCAATACCGCGAATAACGGATACAACAGCGAGTAAAGTCACAACAGTAATGACAACAATCTGCAAGCCAAGCCCAGGCTCAACACCAAACACGTGGTGAATACCACTTGCTGCTTGTTGTGCACCTAAACCCAAAGACGTCGCAAGACCAAATAGAGTTGCTAGTACCGCTAGGATATCAACAATATGACCAGCCCAACCCCAAGCGCGATCACCCAATAACGGGTAGAAGATCGAACGCATTGATAGCGGCAAACCTTTGTTATAGGTAAAGAAGGCGAGTGAAAGCGCAACCACACCGTAAATTGCCCAAGGGTGTAGACCCCAGTGGAACATGGTCGCACCTAGTGCTAACTTAGCCGCCTCTGGTGTATTCGCTTCAACACCCAACGGTGTCTCATACCAACCGGTGAAGTAAGCCACTGGCTCAGCAACACTCCAGAACATCAAGCCGATACCCATACCTGCAGCGAACAGCATAGAAAGCCATGATATGAAAGAGTAATCGGCAACGGCATCTTTACCACCAAGGCGAATCTTACCCATTGGTGAAACAATCAATACCAAACAGAAGATAACGAAGATGTTACCGGAAAGGATGAACAGCCAGTCAAATGAGCTGATGATTTTCAGCTTAATGCCATCTAACGCTGTTTTTGCGGTATGTGCATCAAGAACTAATGCAGCAATAAGAAATAGTGCAATGAAACCCGCACTGATACCAAAAACAGGATTATGTACGTCAAAACCCCATTTTTGCACGTTGTCTTGACCAACCGTATAGTCGGTACTGTCGATACTGTACTTATCTATACCTTTTGTCATTGTTCCTCTCTTTTGCATTCTAGTTTTTCGACGCAGCGCCAAAAAACCTTTCGAACACGATACATTTTATTTTCCATGAAAGTGGAAGATCCTACCATTTGAGGCGTTTTTGTCTATCTTTTGCTGATAAAAAATCCAATAACTTACTTTTCAATCAGAAAAATCCACCAAAAAAAGCGAAAACAACCACAGCAATAATTAGACCACAAACATTTCTTACTATAATAATTCTAGGTCATCCTTTTTTACCCGCAAAAAACCATAAATTTAATAAGGAGAGCCAAGGCAAATAATTGAAAAATGGTGTCGCGATCCCTGACTAACCCCTTTTATTAGCAACGCTTTTGAGTTAGTGTCGCGTCGTTACATGATCCCTTAATGACTGGATTACTAAATTGGAAAAGTACGAAGAAGTCTTGGTCTCGATTCGTCAGATCATCCGCGCCATTGATTTACATTCTAAAAAGTTGAGCAAAGAGTCTGGTTTGACGGCTCCACAGCTGATTCTTATGCGTGCCATTAGTGAATTAGACAATGTCACGATTAAGCAACTGTCTAGCCACACCAATATGAGTCAGGCAACCGCTACCACTATTTTAGACCGTTTAGAGCGTAATCAGCTTGTTGAACGCCGCCGTAGTGTGGAAGACAAGCGTAAAGTGCATGCAGTGCTAACAGAAAAAGGACAAGAAGCGTTAAAACAAGCGCCAACGCCACTTCAAGAGCACTTCATCAGCCGCTTCCAAAAACTGGAAGAATGGGAGCAAAGCTTGCTGCTTTCGTCTGTTCAGCGCATTTCTACCATGATGAATGCGGAAGATATCGATGTTGCACCAATGCTAGAGATCGGTAGCATCACCAAACCTGAATAACATGCTTTTGTTAGCGCTCATTCGTCCAGTGATGAGCGCTTTCTCCTACCCAGAAATCACTCTGTCAAACCAGTCTCAAACGCGTATTTAGCCAATTCCGCTGTCGAGTGCAGATCCAACTTGTGCTTAATGTTGTGGCGGTGCGTTTCTACCGTTCGATAGCTAATATCTAAAAGCGTAGCAATTTTTTTGCTGCTATTGCCCTGAGCCACCAGTTTCAATACCGCTTCTTCACGGCGACTGAGTGGGTTCGGCTTTTGTGCCGCAGGTACAACATCTTGTGTAAATAATGTTTGAGTAACCGATTCACAAAAATATGTTGAACCTTGGTTGACGGTTTTTATCGCTTGCACCATTTTTTCTGCCGAGATTTCTTTAAGCATGTAGCCGACCGCACCCGCTTGCATCACCTTCATGATGTATTCACGATTGTCATGCATGGTAAGCATTAAGATTTTACTCTCGGGTCGTTCCTCCTTAATCACCCCCGTGGCTTCGATACCGTTCATGATCGGCATACTGATGTCCATCAAGATGACATCAGGGTTAAGTAACTTAGCGACTTCGATGGCTTCCAGCCCGTTACTCGCAGTACCGATAACATTGATGTCAGACTCAAGCTCCAAGCGTGCCATAAAGCCATCAAGCACGACTTGGTGGTCATCCACAATCACCACACTAATCGGTTTATCCATAAACTAATCCATCCAAATCTAACAAAACGGTAATCTCTGTCCCTAACCTTGGTTCACTCATCAGTTCAAACTCACCACCAATGAATTCGACCCGCTCACGCATGTTACGCAATCCGATACCTTGCCGATGAACCGATTGGTTAACTAAGAACCCCGTACCATCATCACGTATCAGTAATTGCAGCATATTGCCCATTTTTTGCAAAATTACCGTGACCTTTTTTGCCTTCGCGTGTTTCTCAATATTGTTCAACGACTCTTGAGCAACGCGATACAACGTTGTCGCTACTTCGGATTTTAACTTCACATGGTTGGTATCAAAATGGCAGTCGATATCAATACCGGAATGCGAATGAAAATCTTGCAATAAGGTTGATAGCGCCGCCTCAAGACCAATGTCATCCAACGCACTTGGTCTCAACTGATGGGAAATGTGGCGAACTTCATTGATTGCGGTAATCAACGAACGCTGAGATTTATCGAGGTGTGATTTGAGTTTTTCATCGTCGATCCGATGCCCCATTAGATCTAAATGGCATTTACTCGAAACCAATAACTGATTAATGCCATCATGCAACTCTCTAGCTAAATGCTTCTTCTCGTCCTCTTGGAACATCACCGTCTTGTGAGCGAGCTCTTTTAGATGTTTATCGGCTAACCTGTGCTCATGTAGGTTGATTGCAAGAGTTAGAACAATGATGACCGCGACTGTCACCACCAAAATGACAACCACGGTGAAAAACGTTGTCTCGATATTTTGATTCACAGCGGCGCGCATATTAGCCACTTCGCGACTGACATCTTCTATATACAAACCTGTGCCAATCATCCACTCCCACTTATCCAGCCAAGCGGCATAACTCAACTTAGGCACGACTTCCCCCGTAGAAGGCTTCTGCCAAAGGTATTGATGAAAGCCACCTCCAAGCTGAGCCTGATAGAGCAACGCTTCGATGAGGTGGTCGCCGTTTTCATCTTGGATATGCAGTAAGTTCTGCCCAACCAAATCGGGCAAAATAGGATGAACTAAATTGGTTCCGTGTTTATCGTAGGCAAAGAAGTAGCCATCGGAACCGTAGCGAAGTCGATTGAGGATCGCTTTCACTCGTGCTTTGGCAGCATGCTCTTCTATGGTGGGATCATTGTAGATGTGCGAAATCGCATCGAAAGCCAAATCAACGGTGTCTTTCAACGCGACTTCTTTAGATTGAATCAAGCTTTGATGAAAGATTTCCACCTCTCGTTGACCTAGCGTCTTCGCTTGATAAATGGAAATCCAACTGATGCTTGCGGACACCAACAACACGGGGATCAACGCCAGCAAGATAAGTTTGGCTTTAAGAGGCATCCCTTTCCTCCAATGAAACGCTGATTAGCTTAGTGACTAATCAGCTTAACAACTTGTCTCAAAAGGTAAAAACTCTCAGCTCACAAATTCGCCTTTCACCTTTGCATTGCTACGCTAGTGTCACTGCATGCGTATTACGACATGCCGTAGAAACCAGGGAAGAATAACAGAGAGGCGAGTACAACAATTTGAATCGCGATAAACGGCATTACCCCTTTATAAATATCTCGTGTTGTCACACCTGCTGGCGCCACCCCTTTCAGATAGAACAAGCTAAAACCAAACGGTGGTGTGAGGAATGAAGTCTGTAAGTTCATAGCAATCAGAATCGCAAACCACGTCATGTTGATGCCCATGAGCTCAGCAACAGGCGCAATGATTGGGACAATAATGAAACAAATCTCAACGAAATCGATGAAGAAACCGAGAATCAAAATCACGAGCATGGTGATGATCAAGAAGCCCCACTTTTCTCCCGGAAGCTCTAGCATCCACTCTTCTACCAAGTAGTCACCGCCCGTGTAGGTAAATGCCATCGAGAATGCCGTTGCACCCAGTAGAATCGCGAAAACCATCGCTGTGACTTTTACCGTCTCTTTCGATGCTTCGTACACCATCGACCAGCTAAACTGTTTATACAACAGTGACAGCACAATCGCACCTGCACCACCGAGTGCAGCAGATTCTGTTGGCGTCGCAATGCCCGCAAAAATAGAGCCCAGCACCACAATGATCAATGCTAAAGGCGGCAATACAGCTTTCAGCGCGGTGATCACTTCCTCTTTGCGACTGATCGATTCATCACGATCAATAGGACGGGCTGCTTCTGGGTTAAGTTTGGCGTAAATCAGAATATAGATAACATAAGCACCCACCAGCACAATACCCGGCCACACCGCAGCTTGGAACAAATCGCCAACTGGGACACCAAGTACATCGCCCAATAAAATTAATACAATCGAAGGTGGGATAATTTGGCCGAGTGTCCCCGACGCGCAAATAGTGCCGCAAGCTAACCCTTTATCGTAGTTATACTTGAGCATGACGGGAAGAGAGATCAAACCCATCGCGACGACAGACGCTCCAACCACACCGGTCGATGCCGCCAATAACGCCCCCACTAGCACGGTAGAAATCGCAATGCCACCACGAACGCCACCAAATAGACGTCCCATGGATTCCAACAACTGCTCTGCTAACCGTGTCTTTTGTAATACTAACCCCATAAAGACAAAGAGAGGTACAGCCATCAATACCGTGTTTTCCATGATGGATTGAATGCGATATGGCATGAAGGCGAACATCTCGATCCCTTCTGCCCAAACGCCAAAAATTAATGCGATCCCGCCAAAAGTAAAAGCAACAGGAAAACCGAGCAGTAGCGCAAACAAGGCGACAAAAAACATCACTATACCGATCATACTGAATTCCTTTTACGACTTACCGTTATTACCGGCATAGATAAGATGAGGGTTAACAATTTTGTTGATGGAGTGCAGCAGCAATCCCATACCACTGATTGCCATGAACAAGAAAGAAAGTGGGATCATTGCTTTGATAATCCAACGATATGGTAAGCCACCAGGATCACCCGATGTTTCACCCAAGGCATAACTTTCTTTGGCAAAGTCGATGCCGTACCAAGCTACCAATAGACAGAAAGGAAATAAGAAAAAGAGTGTGCCTAAGAGATCGATAACGGATTGAGCTTTATAAGATAAACGCTCATAGAAAATATCCACTCGAACGTGACCACCGGACTTAATCGCGTAAGGAACACCGAGTAAAAATACCGCAGAAAAGAGGTGCCATTCCATTTCTTGAAAGGCAATAGAGACATCATTAAACACGTAACGCATGACAACGTCGTACACCACGTTCGCTAATAACAATATAAATAGGATGCTGGATAACCACCCCAGAAAATCACCGAAGCGGTTAAAGATTCGCTCAATATAAATAAGGCTTCTCATTCCGAACTCCATGGAACGTGTGAATTGGCTCCGCTGGCTCGCGGAGCACTTGTTATGATCTTCTCTAAGAGAAGTTTTTCTTGGGCTTCGCTAGCTGGCTAGAACCAATAGATTCAGCCAGCATATTGAAGTTACTGTTGAGCTTGGCTGTTTAAGTAAGCTCGGTGAGAAATGTCAGACCAAGGACGCACTTGCTCAATATAGCTCGCTTGAGATTCTTGAATCTCTTTTGCCAATGCATCTTTTTCCGCATGTTGTTTTAGAAGACGTTCGTTCGCTTCACGTAGCGCAGAGATAACTTCCGGCGGAAAGTCTTTGACTTGAACATCGGGGTATTCTGATTGAATTGATGCCCAGTTCTTACCACTCTCGTGCTTAGACTGAGTGTACATGTCGTACGCGGCGGCTTTCATCGCAACTTGAAGGATCGCTTTCAAATCATCTGGTAGACGTTCCCAAGTACGCTTGTTCACTAGGAACTGCAGCTCAGTGCCCGGCTCATGCCAACCTGTGTAGTAGTAAGGCGCAATTTTGTGGAAGCCCATACGTAAATCAAGAGAAGGACCTACCCACTCCAATGCATCGATAGTACGACGCTCAAGAGAAGTGTACAGCTCACCCGGTGCGATATTGGTAGGCTTCGCCCCCAGTTCTGCAAGAATTTCACCAGCAAAGCCCGGGATACGCATTTTCAGACCTTGTAGGTCATCGACTGATTTGATTTCTTTCTGAAACCAGCCACCCATTTGGGTATCCGTGTTACCACCAGGGAAAGATAATAGGTTGTGGGGGGAGTAAACTTTTTCCATCAACTCCATACCGCCACCGTAGTAGAACCATGCATATTGTTCTGTTGGCAACATACCGAAAGGCATAGAGGTAAAGTAAAGGGTGTTTGGTACTTTGCCTTTCCAGTAATAGGACGCCGAGTGACCCATGTCGTATTGACCGGATTTCACCATATCAAACACACCAAGTGGTGCTTTATGTTTGTTCGCAGAGTCAATACGGATTTGCAAACGCCCGTTTGACATTTCTTCTGCCATTTTCGCCATGTTTTTAGTCGCATCACCAAAGATTGGGAAGTTCGGCCCCCATGTCTCCGCCAGTTTTAAGCGATAAACTTTGTCGTCAGCAGCATGAGCAGAAGTAGTTAAAAATGCCATAGCAGCAACCATCGCTGTCGCTTTGAGCACTCGTTTCAGAGATTTTTGGATAAGACTCATCGTTCACGTCCTTTGTCACCAAGGTTATTGTTGTCATCCATTACATAAGGATTCGCTATAGAAGATGGGACATTACATGGAAGTAAGAAATGGGCATGAACACGCACAAATTTGTGCTTTGAAACGGGCTTTAGCCATTAGTATTACGTAGTTATACGTAGTCTTTATGATGGCTAAATTTTATAAAGTCTATTAATCAGATAGTTAAGTTAGCATTCTGGATTATAAGAATAAGGAACTACTTAAGTATCTGACTGCAGAAGAATTTACACAGTATTTAAAAAAATGTGACAAATGACGGCTTTATATCTTTAGAATTCTCAATTAGAAACTCTATTAAGCGTATCGCAGGTAAAAAAATACCCCGACCAATGTCGAGGCATTTAATTAGAAAACAGAATTACAGCGGTAATTAAACTGCTTTATAGATAACTTTGTTACCTGCTAACTGCTCTTTTTGAACTAGGTTTTCTTCAAGAAGCTTCTTCAGTGCGCCAGTAGCCCATGATGCCGCTTTAGTGTCTTCTTGACCTGCAGCTTGACCAATACCTTTAGGGTTAATACCTTCAGCATTTGCTACAACGATGTCTAGTACTTGTTGCTGCTTAGGAGTAAGTGCAACCTCAACCGTTTTTGCTGCAGCTACTTTCTTTTCAGCTACAACTTTCTCAGCAACAGAAGGTGCTGCTGCTTTTTCAACAGCAGGCTTAGCCGCTTTAGGTGCAGCAGCTACTTTTGCTACTGTCGCTTTAATGCGTTTTTGCAGTTTCATCTGCACCTTACGCTTATGAGCAAGTCTCATCGAATATTTCTCCAGTTCACTGCATCTCAGCAGGGATGAAAATTTGAAGCGCGTTTTATACCAAAATTCACAAGCGATTTGTAGGTTTTAGCGGCGAAACGCGATGAAAAATGCGCTCACTGCATAGAACGTCTACTATTTAATCAGATAAATTGTGAACGGATTTATTGAATACTGGGTATAAAAACAGAGGTTCTTTGCACTTAATAAGCAACAAGTTGAGCAATCAAAATCAGAGACCTCAGACTCATTATTCATTGAGGTTAAAAGCATGGAAACGCTGCATCTGACTAACTCACATTTCAAATCCAACTCCCCAGTGAACAAACTGATCATGCTCCTTGTGGTGCTGATTACCTTGTTTCTGGTTCTAATTGCACCTGGCTGGAAGCAAGCGATGCTCTCTGTGGTGCTGATGGCCATCATCATCGGCTTTGCAATCATGATGATTAAAAAGAGCCAAGTATCTTATACCTTGACCGCTTCGCATTTTCAGCAGCACCTTTTCAAAGGCGGATGGGTCGTCCGTTGGAAGAATATCGACTCCATTGGTGTGTGTACTTATGAGCAAGAAGGGTGGCATCAACCACTACCTTGGATAGGCATACGCCTCAAGCATTACTCGCCCTACCTCAACGCGATATGTCCACGTATCGCAACTGAAATTTTATTGGGCCAACGCGCACTGCTCTATTTGGGAGCGAGACAAAATAACTGCGAGACAAAGTTCGAAGACATGGTGCTCGACCCTGCTCCCTACATCAATGAGGACGGAATGCAATTCGACGGCCTACAAGCCATGCTAGCAAATAGAATGAGATATCAAAGGAAGTTCTATGGCTATGATGTGTTTATTTCGGCCAGTGATTTGGATAGAGAGGCGGAAGAGTTTGTAGGGTTGGCTCGACGGTACCTAGCGGCAGCCGAGCCAGATGCATAATTTACGAGAGCTAAATCTGCATGCTCTAGTATAGCGGCATCTCATCAGCGACAAACGGGTTAGTTTTACGCTCATGACCAAAAGTCGATTGAGGACCATGACCTGGGACGAAAGTAACGTCGTTACCAAGTGGCCAGAGTTTCTCTTTGATCGAGCCAATAAGCGTGTTGAAATCACCTTGTGGGAAATCTGTACGACCAACACTGCCGTTAAACAGAACATCACCGACAAATGCCAAACGCGCGTCTTCGCTATAAAGCACTACGTGGCCCGGAGTATGGCCTGGCGTGTGGATGACATTTAGGGTTTGCTGACCAAAAGTGACCTTGTCACCTTCATTCAGCCACTGATGAGGTTCAAAGGCCTCTGTCAAAGGAAAACCAAACATTTGGCTTTGGCCTTCTAGGCCTTGCAACCAGAAGTTGTCCGCTTTATGAGGACCAACAATCTCTGTACCGCCCAGCATAGCAGCCAAAGGCTCAGTGCCACCTACATGGTCCAAATGACCATGGGTCAATACTAGATTCACAACGTCAACACCCAGTTCTTTGATTAACATTGCTAGTTGCTTCTCGTCGCCACCTGGATCAACCACAATCCCCTTCATGGTTTCATCACACCAAACGATAGAGCAGTTTTGAGAGAAAGATGTTACTGGAACAACTTGGTATTTCAGAGCCATAGATAACCTATACCGAATAAATTTGCATGAAAACTGCCGCAACTATGACACTAACCCTAAGCGACTTCAAGCTTTGTGGGACGGGTTGTTCACGGCGATTTATCGCAAAAAATAGAGTATCAATAAGGTGTTACCAAGAACGTACTGCTCCGGTATCGATATGAACAAAGTTACTGCGTGGATAATAACCAACCCCACCCGCTTTTAAGCTAAGCGCGGCTTCACGCACGGTAGAGAGCTTCACGCCATCTAAACGGAAATCAATGGCCTTTCCTTCCATGTGCATGCTTTTCTTCGCTACACCTGAAGAGCCATTACGTAAAGATGCATTGGTTACCGGAGAGCGATAGCCGGAAATCACAATGACTTCTGACTCAGTCCCAATTAACTTTTGAATTTGGCTGATTTGGTCGAACAAGCGTCGATCCATTGGGTGCACTTCGTTACGGCGATGATCGCGACAGAACTGATCCAAGCGTTTCAACTCTTCATCCACATAACCTTTACCATCGAAGTAGCAGGACTCTAGCAACTCACCTGTGTTTAAGTTGTTCATTGCGAGTACTCGTGGTTCATCAGGCAACGCAGCCCAAGAGATACTTGGCATTGCAGATGCGACAACCACACCACCAGCGGTCATTTTAAGAAAATCACGACGGGAAAAATTACGACTTACCATTTAAAAGATACTGCTCATTTACTGTACAAGCAGCGGACATTACCGAAACCAATTTAGCGCGTCAAATGCATAAATTGGTCCGGCTTGTCACATTTAGGCTGGAATTCTTGTTTACTTATTGAACAGCAAACAGATTTTATGAATTGTAAATTTTTTTAAATTGAGAACGAATCTCACCCTTGATGATCGTATTGATAAATGTCATCACGATAGTAAAGCACACCCTCTTCTAACCATGCCGTTTGATAAATGATATGCACTTGAATGCGTTCACTCAATGGTACGGAGTTATTTGAACGACGTGAGCTTTGACGCTTCTTAGCTAACCGCTCTTCTAAGCCTTGAGTTTTGAACAGCAATTCTGCTAATTGATCGGCATTCTCTACTCTCACACAACCTGAACTATAAGCCCGTCGATCTTGCTGGAACAAGTTTTTACTTGGCGTATCGTGCAAGTAAATCGCTTGTGGATTAGGCATGTTGAATTTGTACAGACCCAATGCGTTGTGCGCACCAGAAGACTGTCGCATGCGGTAAGGGAACGTTCTTGGATTTACGGTTGCCCAGTTGATCGTCGTAGGGTCGATGATCTCACGCGATGTCCAAGAGCGAATAATCTGAATGTTGTGTTCCATCAGGTACATTGGATTACGCTTCACCTTAGGAATGATGTCTTTCACCATGATTTTCCAAGGCACGTTCCATGTAGGATTAAGAATGACGGAATCTAACGTCCCCGTCATGATTGGTGTCTTACGTGACGCTCGCCCAACCACTACCTTCGATTCAAACAGAGCTTGGCCATCATGCCAATAAGTGACCTCATACCCAGGCACATTAACAAATACGACATTGTCACGCTCTTTTGCCCAAATACGAGAGCGCTCAGCATTTAACGCTAATGAATGTAAACGTTGTTGTGGCGAAAAATTAATCCAACGAAGCGTGTTTGGACCAATCACACCGTCTTGTTTTAGGCCATGAATACGCTGAAACTCTTTGACTGCAAGCTCTAGATTTTCATCGTAAAGTGTTGTTTCTGTCTCCAAATGTCCTACGTCAACACCGACAATTTGCATTCGTGCAATCAAACTTGCTTTATCAAACAAGTCGTCACCCACTTTCGCCAAGCGTTGATCTTGTTGATACAAAGGGAACTCAAATTTGGCGTACGTCGACAAGGACGCAAATGCCGTGTTAAACGACTCATCCATTTGTAGGGGGGAACGAAGACCATCAAGAAATTGGCCCATCTTTCCGACAGTGATTTCATTACTCAACAGAGAAAGGGTTTCAATGCTCGGAGCAGGAAGCTTGATGTGGTCTTTGTTTGCGAACAACCAATTGATGCCTTCTTCAGGCACTTGCTCAAGGTAACTAAGATACATGAGCAATGAGTCCGTCATCACAAGATCGAAGTCAAGCTTATCACCTTGTGCTCTAACTTGTTCGATACGACGAAGCTGATCGTCAAACTCTTGAGTTACGTCTGCTAGTGCCACCAAATTCATCTGGAACACTAATCGATCGACATCACTGTCATTTTCCCAATTCAGGCGGTAATTGGTGCTTTGGTAAAGTTGATCAATCACTTCTGGGTAATGGATCATCTTCTCGACTGACAGCTGAGCAACTGCCCCTTCTTGCTCTGTTTGTGCAGAAGCATCGAGAGAAACTACAGTAGAAAAGCTGCAAAACGGCACCATAAGTGCCGTTATTATAAGGAATCTAGCAATCACTGAATCGATCCTTCCGTTGTTTGCCATAAAAAAAGTATGGCAAATATCTCACGGGTTGCAGCTTTAAAATTAAGAATCTGAAGATGAAATCGACAACAAATTTCTCAATAAGCAATTAAGTCATGATCTTTCTAGATAATTCGCGACCAATGGTTATCCCATTGGATGCCGCTAGAGAAGCTTTTTTTTGACTCTAATGGCCGTTGCTCAACCACTTTTCCTGCACCCGAACTCACTCGAAATTCATCGCCATAAATCACGACGCCAGACGCATCCGGCAAGGCATTAAGCTCAACCAACTTGCCGGTAGATTTAGACCAGATTCCATAACAACTACCAGGGGGAGAAGTCGCTAAAATCCATTCATCTGTCGCAGCAATACTCGCCACATAGTGATTGAATCGGGCCCACTCTTCAGGCTCAGCTTGAAGATCTTGCATTTCACCACCACGCGTGTGCATGGCGATCAAGGCTGGATACTCGTCCGGTTCGCCACGATATTGCTGACCACAAAGCACGGTTTCCGCGCCATCATGAGCTAAATGGCGAATACTTAGCTTATGATCTGGTAAAGAAACCTGATCCAATAACTCGCCATCTTGCGAGAGGTAGCTCAATCTAGGTGCCATATTGTCGAGGTTTAACGGTTCACGACCGTTGGTGTGTACTCCACCGACTCCAATCGCTAATGCGCCGTCCGGCATCATGATCACTTCATGAGGCCCAAGGCCAAAGCCCGTTAACTCATCGATCTTTTGATATTGCTTTTGCACATCATAAACACCAATGATCCCACGACTTGTCCCCCTCTCCCCTTCTGTGGCAAATAGCAACGTGCCATCATGGGAGTAAACGCCATGACCATAGAAATGGCGATTCGGTTTTGCTAGCTGCAGTTTGATCATCTGCTCTGAGCGATAGTCAAACACCATGAAGAAAGTACCAGGTCGGCGGCCAAAAACCACGGCATGACCTTGTGGGTTTGTCGCCACACCATGACCACGCTCTGGGATCGGCAATGTCGTAATCGGCATACCGTGTTCATCAGCGACGACAGCTGCAAACTTATCTCGGCCTATGATTGAACAGCCAATCAATGCAGGCTCTCGCGATGTTGTCGAAGCACAACCAAATGGCATAACGGGCGCTGCCGCTCCAAACAGAGCGGCCTTTAATAATGTGCGGCGGGTTTGATCAGTCACCATCGGTAGCATTGAATCCTATTACGACACCAAGTTCGATCGCCACTTCTTCGTGGATCAAGTACTTCAATTGCTCTAGCTTATTGTATTGAGCGAGCACCATGCGATAGCCTTCTTTTGTTTGTAGTGCAGCAAATAAGCTTTTATCTTCTGGCCAAGTTTCTAACGCCATTTCAAACTGATGAACGACACGGTCTGCGAGATCTGCATGGCCTTGCTCTCTCAGTAGCGCATCTAGACCATTTCCGTTAGCAAAGTACAACGCTTCCATCCCTTGAAGGTTGGCTTTTAAGTTTGAAAGCGAGGTCTCTGAACGCCACGATTCTGAAAAATACGGGCGAGGCTTACCAATCTTCGCTAGTGGTCGACTGAGCTTCTTCATGCTGTATTCAAGCTGATTCGACAGAAGAGAAATGTACTCTGACTCCCATTCCGCCATCTCTAATGAATTCCATGGATTTTCTGCCCAAGAATCTGCGATGATCTGTGCTTTCTCATGCAAGTTTTCAGCAATCGCAACGCCAGTTGCACAAGTATTGTTATTGGTAGAAAGTGTCGATGCATTGTCGTAAATCAACCATTCCAACGCCCCCAGACCCTGCACAGTAACGCTTTGTGTCGCAATCTGCTCTGATGTCCATTCTTGTTCAGATTTCGTCAGTACCGACATTTTACGTCCAGTGGTGTTCTTTTTATCTGGCCAAAACTGAACATTCCAACTTTGCTCTAATGCCGTAGCAGGACCGCGCTCTTGGCCTTGAAGTGACATCCAAGACAGCATGGTTTGGTGCCATTGCTGCTTTACTTGAGCATCATTTTTCGACTCTGATGCGCAATAATCTGCGAAACGTTGTTCAAGTTCTGTGCTTTGCGCTAAAAACGTCTGAGCTGATTGAAACTCGACCTCGTACACGCTTTGAGAAATATGACTTGTACTCTCAGGCTTTGCAGAGCTCGAACTAATGGTCGATTGGCAACCAACCAAACTTAACGTTGCGGTAATCGCACTCACTAACAGTGTTTTTTTCATGGTTGCTTCCTTATAGAGAATTCAGAAACGCAATCAATGCATCTCGTTCTTTTTTGTTCAGTGCTAAGACGTTTTGTTTTGCCGTTTCAGCTTCACCGCCATGCCACAACACCGCTTCCATTAGGTTACGAGCACGGCCATCATGTAAGAAGTACGTGTGACCGTTTACTTCTTCGGTATAACCAATGCCCCATAAAGGCGCAGTTCGCCACTCACGGCCGTTTGCTAAGTATTCCGGGCGGTTATCGGCTAAGCCTTCACCCATGTCATGCAGAAGCATGTCTGAGTATGGGTGGATAAGCTGCTTAGAAAGCGCTGGCAATTCAGGTCGTTTCGCCGTTTTTACACTGGTCTTATGGCAGCTTTCACAACCCGATGATGCAAAGATCTGCTGTCCTAGTTGCACTTTCGGATCCTTGACATTGCGACGAATCGGCACCGCCAAGTGCTGGCTGTAAAACTCAACGAAGTCGAGAATATTTTCACTCACTTCTGGTTTGCCGCCATTTGGCATATCGTCACAAATGCTTTGCTTCGAGGTGCAGTTTTCGTTCGGGAATAAATGGCTTGTCAAACCCACATCGCCATTGAATGCCGCCGCATTTTGCTGCATCAACGTCGGTTGTCCTGCTTTCCATCCAAAACGACCAATTGAGAAGTCACCCTTCTCAATGTCCCACACCTTATTTACTTTGCCTGAGATACCATCTTTGTTGGCATCTTGCTCATCAGCCCAAGTAAGTAGCGTTTCGTCAGGAATACTCTCCAACAAACCAAGACCGATCATTGGCGGCGCAACACGCGCGGAAAATTCCGTATCTGGGTGCATGTCACCATAGCCTAATTCGGTAATTTTCAGGTTTGGTTTTCTCAAAACGACTGTCGTTCCATCTTTAAACTGCACCGGAACATCGGTATAGGTAATGTCGATTTTTCCTTCTGGTTTTTGGTCTTGGAGTGCGAAATCTTGTAACTGGCCGCCGTATGTTGGTTCAGGGATTCCGCCGTCTTTGATGAACGCTTTCTTTTGTTCTGGGGTCATTGCAGGAATGCTTAAGCGCACCAGCATAGACACCGCATGTAAATCGTCTTTTTCTGGTGGATGACCACGGCCATCTTTGATGTGACAGTTCTGACAACCATTAGTGTTAAAAAGCGGGCCTAAGCCATCACGAGCATCTGTTGACGCTGGCGCTTGTACCCAAGGGTTACGAAAAAAGCTGTTACCTACACTGAAATCGAGGCGCTTACTCATCGGCAAGTTGGCAGCAGGAAGAGAATAAGCATTCGCGCCGTCTTTTTTAACACTGGTTTTGCCACCAGACTTAACATCGTAAGCCATGGCAGAAGAAGAAAGGAGCGCGGCTAGCGCAGAAATTAGGTATGGCTTCATATCATTGCTCTACATATACAACAAGGGTGATAACAACGAGCTCAAACGGCAAAAGGGCTCACAAAGAGCCCTTATTTATTATGGTTATGAACGATTAAAACTCGTGGTCAGCAGTATCAGGGCTTAGGCTGTCGATGCCGACAATGTTTGCCGCTCGCTCAATCGCACCGGTCTGGGCTACCAACGACATGATGGTGTCGTTTACCAGCGCGTTGCCTTGTGCGTTGCCCGCTGCAATCAATTGATCGAAGTGCTGGTTGTTCTTCTCAGCAGACGTTACTAATTCACCAACTTGGCTACGAGTCATGTCAAACTGCTTTTGGATCTCTTTCGCTGCTTTTTGATCTTTTTGAGCAACAAGATCAGCGATACTTGGACCAGACAATTCTTTACCGTTTACACCTTTGTAGGTACCAGTGTAAACGTTGTAGATACCTTGCTCATTGTAGTAGTGAGAGTTATGCGTGTTATCTGAGAAACAATCGTGCTCGTCTTCTGTCGAGTTCGCTTCTAGTGCCACCTTCATACGCTCACCCGCCAGCTCACCTAGAGAAAGAGAACCCATACCGAATAGCATTTTGCGTAGACCATTTTCAGCCGAGCCAGCAAGTAGCTCTTCGCGGTAGTTGCCTTTCAATTCTGCAGACCACTGTTTTTCCATCCACTCAAGGTCTTGAACTAGCAGATCAGCAGCGGCTTTTAGATACTCGCCGCGACGGTCACAGTGACCGTTAGTACATTCAGATCCCACAACAAAATCTGTGTAAGCACGTTGACCAGCACCTGCGTTAGTGCCGTTTAAGTCTTGGCCCCATAATAAGAACTCAATCGCGTGGTAACCAGAAGCCACGTTTGCTTCCGAGCCGCCAACTTCGTTCAAGTCCGCAATTAATTCTGGTGTAATTTTTGATACATCGAGTTTAGACGCACCAATCTGTAGGCTTGTATTGGCAATAATGTTAGCAGAGGCGCCTTCGTTGCCTAATTCGTATTGGTAATCTGTCGCAACGTAATCGATCAGCCCTTCATCCAGTGGCCATGCATTTAGCTGGCCTTCCCAATCATCAACGACTGCGTTACCAAAACGGAAAACTTCAGACTGTTGGTAAGGAACGCGAGAATCGAGCCAAGCTTGTTTTACTTCTTCAAGCTTTTTCGCTGATGGTGATTTTAGGAATTCGTCGATTTTTACATCCAGCGCTTTCGCTGTTGTTACTGAATCAGCAAACACAGCATGGGCAACGTCCGCGTAATGTTCGACAACTTGTTGTTTAGTTACTGTAGCAGCAACGGTAGAACCACTGGCAATGAGGAGTGATGCAGCAATAGATTGGACTAAAACTTTTTTTGCATTCATCTGAAGCATCCTTGTTGAGCATTTTAATTATCGTATTGGTAGTGCTAATTATTCTTATTTGCACTTTAGTCCCGAGATAATACAAATTTACAATTTATTTGCAACTCCAGATACAAAAAAAGCCTCATAATAATGAGGCTTTTCACGTGCTTTATTGTCAATTTTATCTTTATAATTAAACCTTTAGGTTGTGTTTCCCGTGAGAAACTTTTGCCTTCAGGTAATTTTCATTGCCATCTTTGATGTGTGCAGAAGTGTTGACAACTTCTGAAATTTCGATTCCGTATTCCGATAACTCACGGATCTTCTTAGGATTATTCGTTACCAAACGAATCTTGCTAACACCCAATGCTTCTAGCATTTGTGCTGCTTCTGTGAAGTCACGCAGGTCATCATCGAAACCTAAATGATTATTCGCTTCGTAGGTATTCATGCCCTGACTTTGAAGACGGTATGCATCAATCTTGTTATAAAGACCGATACCGCGGCCTTCTTGACGTAGGTATAGGATAATGCCACCTGATTCGCCCATTCGATTGATGGTCTCTTCTAGTTGCTCACCGCAGTCACAGCGTGAAGAGTGGAACACATCGCCAGTCAGACACTCAGAGTGCATACGCACTAAAGGCATATCCTGCGTTTGATCCGCTTGTTTAAAGATAATTGCTACATGCTCTTTATCTGTCTTTAGGCCATGGAAAGACAGGATTTCGGCATCTATGTTGCTGTTAGCCCCGACTTTAAAATCTACTCTGGCACGTACTTCCGCCATATCTACACTCACTCGATTTATTGCTTGATGCATTTTCGTTATCGCATTCATGGGATTGCTCTCATTTGCTCTTCAACTATGGGGATTGATACCGCATTTTTCAATGTTGAGATCACAACGAGGCGTACTCTTATTCTAGCAACAGCGAGAATTCATAGCGAAAATGATCCCCAACTGCCGACTTTACATTTGTTATAGTATAACATTTACAGCTAACTACAATAAAAAAACCCCAGACAAATTTGCCTAGGGTTTAAAGTCGCTAAGTTTGAATCGGTTTAATGAGTTTGGCTTCGCTTCCATACAGCGAGCTCAATCCAAACGGCTTCGAGTTCTTGAATTTCCTCGTCGGTTAAGACGGCGAGAGACGAAGTGACTTGTGGCAGCTTCGGTGACTGCAATGCACGAATCTGCGAATAAAAGTCCTTTTTTAATTGCGATATAACTGAATCCACTGCGTACACCTTTCGTTCTTTTATTATTTCTCCAGCTCATTTTTATGGTCTGCTATTCACTGGAGCCTTCATAAATTCTGCAAAATGATAACATTCTGCTTGTTATGTGCACAATTTATTTTTAATAGTGGAATTATCATCACATTAATTACGTTTTGTCATTCGGATCGAATATAAGACAAAAAAGATCAAAAATAGCGCAGGAAAGATCCACAACAATGCTGTGGAATAATTAAACGGCGGCTGATAAAGAACAATATTCCCATATCTTGCAACTAAATATTCTTTGACCGCTTGTTCACTACTCCCCTCATTCACCATCGTGTAGACCTTTAAACGTAAGTCTTTTGCCGCTGGGGCATTTGATTCAACAAGGTTTTGATTTTGGCATTGAGGACAGCGTAATGTCTTGGCTAGAGCGGTTGCCTGTTGTTGCACTTCAACAGAATGAAACTGAAATAGATCAACATTCTGCTTAATGTCTTCCGCTTTCACTAAAGATGAAAATAACGTAAAAGCCAACAAACAGGCGAGTAGATAATTAAATCGAAACATCAAAATACTCCGAAAATATATCATTCCATTTATCTTTAGTGAGCTCTCCACGATATTTGATCAACACGATTCCATTTTGATCAATCAAGTAAGTTTCTGGTGTACCTATTACACCAAGTTCAACAGCAAGCTTTCCATTGGGATCACTGATCACCTCTTTATATGGATTTCGTTTAAAGCTCAAATATTCACGAGCAGCTTGTTTTTGGTCTCGATAATTCAAACCAATGATGGGTACACCCTGCTCTGCTAATAGAAGTAATTCATCGTGCTCACTCTTGCATATTCCACACCAAGAAGCCCAAATATTCAGCAATTTATAACCTTCGCTTTTAAACACGGTTTGGTTTACTTCCTTTTCAGAAAGCAATGATATCGAGGTAAAGCTAGGAATCACCAACTTGCGCTGCTCAGACAATTCAACATTGGGCCTGTCAGACAGAGCGGTTGCCGTAAGAGCAGCAAACAAAGCCACAACGCTAACAAGAAATAACAACTTAAGCGTATTCTTCGACACCATGTGCCACCTTTTTTCTTTTGTTCGCGAGTGTCATTAACGCACCAAATACTGCGATTAGCCCACCACTCCAAATCCACCAGATACCGGCTCGATACTGAAGTTTAATTGCATAGGCATTGGAATCTACTTTATCGCCTAGCGTGACATAGTAGTCTCCATGCCACAATGAACGAATGGCTGGCTCGGTCATATTCATAACTCGAACTGGATAATGGCGTTTTTCCGGTTGAAGGGACAAGGTACGACCATCTTCCAAATGAAGATAAATACTCGCTCGTTCTGCGGTGTAATTTGGACCAATTACCCACTCAATGCCATGATAATCAATACTCACGTCTGAACGTTGGTGCGAGCTCTCAGGCTCAACTCGCAAATGATATTCATAAGAATAGTCACTGTTTATCACCGCCCCAGTTGCGGCGAGGGCAAAACCAATATGTGCCATTACCATAGGAACCGGCGTCACCTTAGTCTCAGACGTTAATATCAGCAAAAAATGGGCGACCACAACCCACACCGCTAACATAATCGTGATCAAACTGGTTGTACGCACGCTTTCAACCGAGAAAACAAACACGAAAGCAGAGCTCACCACTGCCAACATAGCAATCAAGGCAAAGATAAAAGCATTTTTATCCGCTCCCTTTTGCCAACTGAGCAAAGGAATAATCGCCATTACGCCCAATGCTAATAATGACAATGGGAATAGCAAGCTGTTGAAGTAAGGAGCACCAACGGAAATATTACCAAGTCCTAACAGTTGGTAGACCATCGGGTAGAACGTACCCAAGAAAACAATCGCTGTAGTAATGACGAACAAGCCTATCGCAACGTAAGTCAAGTATGCTCGGCTAAGAAGAGAAACTAGCTTAATAGCTTTGATGCCGTCACCTCGAACGATAAGTATCCCAAAAGTGACCACGAGCAACAGACTCAACACCGCCAGCAGTAATAAGCCTTTGGTTGGATCAACCGCAAAAGCATGCACCGAGGTAAGAACCCCAGAGCGCACAATGAATGTTCCCAAAATACTCAAACTAAAAGTCGCAAATGCCAACGCATAGGTACTCCATAGAGCACTTTTATGTCTTTGAGCTAGAACTCCGCTGTGTAACAGTGCGGTTCCGGTTAACCATGGTAATAATGAAGCGTTCTCTACTGGGTCCCAGAACCACCAACCGCCCCACCCTAACTCGTTGTAAGCCCACCAAGAGCCAACCAAAATACCGACAGTGAGTGTCCCCCAAGCAAAGAAAGCGGCACGACGAGCAATCCCGTACCATTCACTCAGAGGACATTTACCCAGCAAAGCAGCTAAAGCAAAGGCCAATATCGCGGCATAACCGACATAACCTAAATAAAGCAGTGGTGGATGAATAATAAGCCCAATGTCTTGCAACATCGGATTCAAGTCTCGTCCTTCTGTAGCTAGGACTTGAGCGTATTCAAAGGGGTTAGAAGTTGTTAATGTGAACCACGCAAAGACGGCTATTAACACGTTCATGATGCCTAAGCAGTCACCTGTATATTGCGTACTAATAGGAGATTTGAACGCAATAAATGACGCCCACACGCTAAGCGTTACCACCCAAAACAGCATCGAGCCTTGATGCCCTCCCCATGCGGCAGCAACCTTAAAAGCGACTGGCAAATGGCTATTAGAGTGAGCTATGACATATTCAAGAGCGAAGTTGTCTTTAATGAAACAAAGAACAAGAAGCAATAGACAGATAACGGAAGCTAAACTGATGATGTGCGACGTGGCAATTTGATGTGTTAACGCCACGTTCTTTCCGATAGCACGTCGAAACCAGTGCAACAATGCTGCGCTGCTGGACGCCATGACCACCAATACCAGTAAGAAAAACCCCAATTCAGCTTCCATTTTACCTCCTTATACAACCGTCATTTGGCCTGCATAAAGGATGAACGTACGTAGCATGAGTACACCGACCAAGCTCAAAGTGGTAACGACAAAGACATAACTGCCTTTATGGCGCACTTCTGAAGGTATCAGCCAGTTCATGGTAAGAGGTGTTAGCATACCTATTAGTACTACACCAACCCAGAACCACTGCGCCCAAAAGCCACTGGATATCGCGTTCCACGCAGCTGCTTCATTTTGCCCTCCACTGAAGATTAAGCCCGTGAAAAATGTCACCAATACGAACAATTCGAACAACACCACTGGGCGTTCAAACCCGTGAACCCAAGACACGCTCGGGCTGCTAGTCGGTTCTTTAAAGACGAGAATTCCGAACATCAAGCAAGCCGCTGCGCCAGAAGACAAGCTCGAGAACAAGAATAAAATAGGCAGCACTGGGTTGTTAAGCATTGGGTAGGTCTTCAATGCAGACAGTAAGAAGCCGGTGTATGCAGCTAAGACTATCGCTAAAAATCCCAGAAAAAGTTCTATGGCGTTGTTGCCTTTACCTAACTTAATAAGCAGACCATCAACAAAGTCCAGTAGCTTACTTGGCAGCTTTCCTTCACAGAAGTTGATGATAGGATGGCGGAAAATTACGCCGATCCAGGCAAACAACACAATCATGTACACTTGGAACAGGATAACGCCCATCGACATCACGGAAGTCGGATTGTAGTAAATCATGATCTTCCAAAACTCTAGCGGTTTAGTTAGGTGGAAAATCAGAATAACCAAACCAGCAATGATACCAAATGGCGCCAACCAAGCCATGGCCTTCATGATGCCGTTATTTGCTGGGTCACCCTCGATGACTTTACGTTTTAGATAGATGGCAATCATCACCGCACCAGCGGACATACCCGCTAAGAACAAATAGATCGCGATAATCCAATCCCAGACTAACGAGTCAAAGTGGAAAGCACTTTCAAAGCCGTTCATGATGACACCTCCCCTTTGCTATGCGGAATTTTATACAGCTTAGGTTGCGTACCTAGGTGCGATTTATCCCGGTAAACAACGTGGCCTTCTATCGCTTTGCTCACTTCACTCGTCGGATCGTTCAAATCACCAAATATCAGTGCCTTCGTCGGACAAGACTCCACACAAGCTGGCTGTTTACCTTGCGCTAAATTGGTATCGCGACAGAAATTACATTTATCTGCAGAGTGGTCAACAGGGTTGAAAAAGCGCACTTGGTAAGGGCAGGCCGCTAAGCAATAACCACAGCCGACACATTTCTCTTTGTGCACATCGACGATGCCTGTCGTTTCGTCTTTATATGCAGCACCTGTTGGACAAACATACACACAAGGTGGGTTATCACAGTGCTGGCAAGATTCACGAGTGAATTGGTATTCCACATCAGGGAATTCCCCTATCGGCTCTCCTCGATGAATTTTAAGACGAGTCACACCTTCCGGAACATTATTCACTTCACGACACGCATCAGTACACGCGGTGCAACCAATACAAGCCGTTTCATCGTGTACCATACCTAAACGTTTAGCTCGCTCACTGTCACTGGCATAAAGAGAAGAGCTCACAACGGAAGTGCCTGCAACGCCTGTGGTCAAAATCAGTGCGCCGCTACCGGCTAAGAAATTTCTTCTAGAACATTTCATGCTATCTCTCCTCCTCTTTTGCGAGTTCAGGCTCGATGGCAAATTCAGAGTGACAGTCGACACATTGCTTAATCAGTTCTTTACGGTCGTATGCCAGCGCTTTGGCTTTCGCAGCATGCACATCATGACAATTTGAACACGTCAGGTTTTTCGCGTGTACATCATGCGTCCAGTGACTTTCACGTAACTTCAACGGTGTATGACAATCCACACATTGACTATTGGCTTTAAGGATTAAACTTGGATCAAGAAAGACTTTATCGTGAACGGCTTTAGATTGTGCTGCGGAGAACTTAATCACCTCCGAAGCACCTTCACGGTGATCGGGTCCGATATTACTATGACAATTCGTGCAGTTGAGCTGTTTGCCCTGGCTTAATAGAGCTTGCGGGTCATGCGATAGATTCAGAGTATCTTTGGCGTCCTTATGACACTGGAGACATTTATAGTCTCTGTCACGGATTAATTCGACTTGATGGCGCTCGGTTTGAGCACCTTCAACTGGCTCTGAAGAAGTCGCATGGGCGGCGATGGAAAAACCATAGACGGCAAAGATGAAGAGAAGTTTCAACATTGTCTCTATGGCCAATTTTATATTGCCCATATTTTCTTTCCTTAGCTCTTAAATAAGTGATAATTATTCTCAATTATTTATTTGAGCGACAATTAATTTCCTCTGAAGATATTTTTAACATCTTCAAATGACATCAATTCTTATTTCAGAAAGCCACAACGCTAAACCTATATTTATAATACCTCTATTATTCATAAGAGGTAGAGACAACCGTTCAAAAAGCGAGCTTAATCACCCTATTTTTAAAATGGTTAAAAAGCTAACCCCTTATCAAACAAAGCATTGATGACTACCCCTTTAGGGTTATATAAATTCAAACATGATTGAGATCACTGGTATAAATTGATCTAAAACAAAACAAGTTCCGCTCACTATTTCATCTATTTAATTAAGCCATATTATAAACAGTAGATCTCCGATTCTTATTTGGAATAGCTTCTCACAACGCTGCTAATAAAAATGAATATGGAGATAACACCGTGAGCATAAAACACTGGATGAGCACACCTATCGCGGTTGCGACCTTATTCGCCAGCCAATTATTTTTGGTCGGCGCTCCGTTGGCGGCGGAAGATAAAGGTCTCATCGATCCACGCAATGACGCCTTCGAACAAAACCATCCTGACCAATACCATTCTTGGAAAGCGACATCTGAAAGCGAACATATTGAAGATGCACTCGGAGAAGACCCTAATATGGTCATTCTTTGGGCTGGCTATGGCTTCGCTAAAGACTACAATAAGGCTCGCGGGCACTTTTACGCTCTCGATGATGTTCGTCAAACACTTCGCACTGGTGCTCCCACCGATGAAAAATCAGGTCCCATGCCAATGGCGTGTTGGAGCTGTAAGAGCCCAGATGTCGCACGTGTGATTGATGAACGAGGTGAAGATGGGTATTTCGAGGGAAAATGGGCACGCTTGGGCTCAGAAATCGTAAATCCTATTGGCTGCTCTGACTGTCACGATACTCGCTCTGAGGAGTTCAAAAATGGCGAGCCAGCACTTGCGGTCACTCGCCCGTATGTTGAGCGAGCTTTTGATACGATTGGCAAAAAATTTGATGAGCAATCCCGCCTCGATCAACAAGCCTCTGTTTGTGCACAATGCCACGTTGAATACTACTTCACAGGCCCAACAAAAGCGGTCAAATTCCCTTGGGATATGGGAACTTCAGTAAACGACATGGAGAAGTATTACGACGCACTAAACTTCAAAGATTGGACGCATGCCGTTTCTAAAGCACCCATGTTAAAAGCACAACACCCTGGTTACGAAACTTGGCGAGAAGGCATCCACGGTAAGAACAAAGTAGTTTGTGTAGACTGCCACATGCCGAAAGTAACCAAAGAAGATGGCACTGTGTATACCGATCATAAAGTCGGTAACCCATTTGATCGCTTTGATGATACGTGCGCGCAATGCCACACTCAAACAAAAGAGCAGCTACAGGGCATCGTTTCAACACGTAAGGCGCAAGTATTGAACATGAAGCTAACCGCCGAGAAACAAATCGTTGCTGCACACTTTGAAGCAGGAGCGGCTTGGGATGCCGGTGCAACAGAAGAAGAAATGCAACCAATCTTACAAGACATCCGTCACGCACAATGGCGTTGGGACTATGCAATAGCGTCTCACGGTGTCCACATGCATGCACCTGAAGTTGCGCTCGAAGTGCTCGGTACCGCCGTTGACCGTGCTGCGGATGCGCGTACTAAACTTGTTCGTCTACTTGCGAAGAAAGGCATTACCGAACCAGTACAGATCCCGGACATCTCCACTAAAGCGAAAGCGCAGCAAGCACTCGGTATGGACATGGAGAAAATGAACGCCGATAAGAAAGACTTCTTGGAAACCATTGCTCCAGATTGGGATAAGGCTGCAGCCGAACGCGAAGCCACGTACTAATTAAACTTACAGATATGGTTAAATAGATACGACAAGGGGCGCACAGTACGCCCCTTTCTTTATTTCTTCATCCTCAATCTTATCGAGAGATAAAAATTAGATTCACTAGCGACGAGGAAGCCTCGGCCTAGGTTGGATATTTGGACGTGCTTTAGGCATCTGCACATTTGGACGAGCAACTGGTCGCTGGATTTTCGTTTCCGGTAATGCTTTTCTTTGTTGAACCTTTTCTTTCACGGCTTTGTCTTGTAAAGCTGCAGGCTCAATACGCTCCGGGCGATTTTCCCACTTGGTTTGAATCTCCTGCTTTTGTTCTTCAGGAAGCGATTGCCAATGGTCGTCTAACTGACGCTTCATATTGTCAATATTGGCGGACATATCATCGTCCTTCCAATCTTCTACCTTGTCTTTAATCGATTGCTGTTGGTCTTCATCTAAGCCATTCCACCATTCTTCGAGCTTCTCTTTGTATTCATCGTCGTTGTCGCAACAACCCGGGTAGTAATAAATCCAGTAGTCGTCATGATCGTACCACCAAGGATCATAGTAACCTGAAGAATAATAAACCGAAGAGGAAGAGCCAGAATGATCGGAAGAGCTACAACCCGCCAATATAGAGCCGCACAGCAAAACCAATATGCTCAGTGCTTTATTTTTCATTCGTTGCCCACCTTTCCCTCTACTGCTTATTAAATTGTACGCCTACAACAGCTCTTTTGCTTTGTTGATAGAGTTAATGATTTGCACTCTATCTAAGTTTGGATCATTAGAATCTAATAATAGTACCCAAGTATCAATGGCTTCCTGAAAGCGGAATGACAAAAAATGGTCATTTGCGATCAAAGACAAAGCCGCTTCATTGTGAGGTTCAAGTTGTAGCGCTTGTTCAAGCAACAAACCCACTTCATCCGTCATTGCTTGCTTATGAATGTAATACAGGGTCGTCGCTTTAGCGGCAAGCTGAGTAGCACTGACTGGGTCAGTCAATTGGATCGCGTAGTCGAAACAAATAAGAGCACCATCAAACTCTCCTTCGAGCAAATAGCCCTGCCCTAGCTGGAACCAAAGCTCGGCATTATTAGGCTCCTCCCGAAGTTGGGTTTGAATCTCTTCCATGATGTCGCGAGTGGTCATCATGCGTGACATTTCGGCTTGAATCGGCGGTGGCGGCGGTTGTCGAAATAGCAAAAAGCCAGCGGTCGTCAGAACGAAAACTAATACGCAAAAACCAAACCATTTTGCCGGTTTTATTCGAGACGCGCTCAAGGACAACAAGACGATGAACAAACCCATCAACGTAATGGCAACAAAAAACCAAACAGACATAACACGACCTATCGGAGAATGTACGCACAGTTTACTGGTTTATGATTTGAATTGCGGTGATACAAATACAAAAAAGCCGAGCATTTAGCTCGGCTTTCACATTTAGCTATGAAGGTGAAGATTATTCTTCTTCAGAGCCTTCTTCTGCGTCATCTGCTTTTGGCGCTTCAGGTGCTTGTTGCTCTGCATTCACTTCTGTCGTTTCGGCTGCTTCTTCGCCTTCAGGCAATTCAACTTCTTCAACTTCATCGATACGCTGTAGGCCAACCACTGATTCGTCTTCTGCTGTACGGATCAGAGTCACACCTTGAGTGTTACGACCAACTTGGCTAACTTCTGCAACACGTGTACGAACTAGAGTACCAGCGTCGGTGATCATCATCATCTCATCGCCTTCTTCTACTTGTACCGCACCAACTACTGGACCGTTACGTTCAGAAACCTTGATAGACACAACGCCCTGAGTTGCACGACCTTTCGTTGGGTATTCTGCTAGTTCAGTACGTTTACCATAACCATTTTGAGTAACGGTTAGGATGTCACCTTCGTTCGATGGAACGATCAGAGAAACCACTTGGTCATCGTCTGCTAACTTCATACCGCGAACACCCGCCGCTGTACGACCCATTGCACGTACTTTGTCTTCGCTAAAGCGAACCACTTTACCTGCTTTAGAGAACAGCATGATGTCACTATCGCCGTTGGTGATATCAACACCAATTAGCGAGTCATCATCACGCAAGTTAACAGCGATTAGACCGTTTGAACGTACGTTTGCAAACTGGTTCAGTGGGGTCTTCTTAACCGTACCGTCACCCGTTGCCATGAAGATAAATTTCTCTGGAGAGAACTCATCAACAGGAAGGATTGCAGTAATACGCTCGCCTTCCTCTAGCGGAAGGATGTTTACGATCGGCTTACCACGAGCAGTGCGAGTTGCATGCGGCAATTGGTAAACTTTCAGACGGTAAGTCTTACCACGAGTAGAGAAACATAGGATGTTATCGTGAGTATTTGCAACAAGTAGACGCTCGATGAAGTCTTCATCTTTCATCTTCGTTGCACTCTTACCTTTACCACCACGACGCTGAGCTTCGTAGTCGCTTAGAATTTGGTACTTAACGTAACCTTCGTGAGACAGAGTCACAACCACGTCTTCACGAGCAATCAGCTCTTCCATGTCAATGTCATGGGTTGCTGCTGTGATTTCTGTACGACGAACATCACCGTAACTATCACGAACTGCTTCTAATTCTTCGCGGATCACTTCCATTAGACGCTCAGTGCTTGCAAGGATATGCATTAGCTCTGCAATTTCTTCTAGAAGTGCTTTGTATTCATCAAGAATCTTCTCGTGCTCTAGACCGGTTAGGCGGTGTAGACGAAGTTCTAGGATTGCTTGCGCTTGAGTTTCAGTTAGGTAGTACAGACCATCACGGATACCGTATTGATCTTCTAGCCATTCTGGACGAGCTGCATCAGTACCAGCACGCTCAAGCATTGATGCTACGTTACCAAGATCCCAACCACGCGATACCAAGCCAACTTTTGCTTCTGCTGGTGTTGGTGCGTTTTTGATCAACTCAATAACTTCATCGATGTTTGCAAGAGCAAGAGACAGTGCTTCAAGGATATGAGCACGTTCACGCGCTTTGCGTAGTTCGAAGATAGTACGACGAGTTACAACTTCACGACGGTGGTCAACGAAGCACTTCAACATGTCTTTTAAGTTGAATAGCTGTGGTTGGCCGTTGTTTAGCGCAACCATGTTGATACCGAAAGTGGTTTGAAGCTGAGTTTGTGCGTAAAGGTTGTTTAGTACAACTTCACCCACTGCATCGCGCTTACATTCAATAACAATACGCATACCGTCTTTATCCGACTCGTCGCGCAGTGCACTGATGCCTTCTACTTTCTTATCTTTCACTAGCTCAGCGATCTTTTCGATCAAGCGAGCTTTGTTTACCTGGTAAGGGATTTCAGTGACGATGATGGTTTCTTTACCATTCTTCTCCACTTCGATGTCCGCTTTTGAACGCATGTAGATTTTGCCGCGACCAGTTTTGTACGCGTCTACGATGCCTTTACGACCGCTGATAAGTGCTGCCGTAGGGAAATCAGGACCAGGAATGTAATCCATCAGTTCATCAATGGTGATTTCTTCATTATTGATGAATGCAAGACAGCCATCGATCACTTCGCCAAGGTTGTGTGGCGGGATGTTGGTTGCCATACCTACCGCGATACCAGAAGCACCGTTTACCAATAGGTTAGGAATTTTCGTTGGAAGAACCGCTGGGATTTGCTCCGTACCATCGTAGTTAGGTACGTAGTCCACGGTTTCTTTATCTAGGTCAGCCAGAAGCTCGTGGGCAATTTTCGCCATACGTACTTCGGTATAACGCATTGCCGCAGCAGAGTCGCCATCGATCGAGCCAAAGTTACCTTGACCATCGACCAGCATGTAACGAAGTGAGAACGGCTGAGCCATACGTACGATTGTGTCGTACACAGCACTATCACCGTGTGGGTGATATTTACCGATTACGTCGCCGACAACACGGGCTGATTTTTTATATGGTTTGTTCCAATCGTTGCCTAGTACGTTCATCGCGAATAAAACGCGGCGGTGTACTGGTTTTAGGCCATCACGCACATCTGGAAGAGCACGACCCACGATTACTGACATCGCGTAGTCTAGGTATGAACCTCTAAGCTCATCTTCAATGTTTACGGGCGTGATCTCTTTAGCTAAATCGCTCATAGAGCCATTATCCCTCTATTATCTGATCGTAATTACGATACGTGTAAGGTGCAAAAATATAACACACAATTCATCAACGGGGCATCACTTTCCCGCTCCTTTTATCAGGTTGTGAGCTTCGTTATGAGTTAAATGAAGAGAATTTGCACATTCATCCCATATCTTTCTGAAAACTGACTACATTTCCACCAACGTCGTTCAAAAATCTCCCCTGTAGCGATTGTGAGAAAAGAAGCAGTTTTAACGTATCGTACCATTGGAGTATAATCTCGCCTTCCAAAGGACTATTAGCGAAGCGATATAACTATCATGACTAAAGCACAAAACGTCGACCCTAGTGAAATTAAGAAATTCGAAGAGATGGCTTCTCGTTGGTGGGATTTAGAGGGCGAGTTCAAACCTCTTCACCAAATTAACCCGCTTCGCTTGAACTATGTCCTAGACAAAGCCGATGGCCTGTTTGGGAAGAAAGTACTCGATGTTGGCTGCGGTGGTGGCATCCTTGCCGAGAGTATGGCAAAAGAAGGCGCCGTAGTTACCGGGCTAGATATGGGTAAAGAGCCTCTCGAAGTTGCTCGTCTTCATGCGCTTGAAACAGGCACCAAGTTGACTTACATCCAAAGCACGATTGAAGACCATGCAGAAGAAAATGCGGGGTCTTACGATGTCGTCACTTGTATGGAAATGCTTGAGCACGTGCCAGCCCCGCTTTCGGTTATCCGGTCGTGTGCAGCACTTGTGAAACCTGGTGGCCATGTCTTCTTCTCTACACTAAACCGCAACATCAAATCTTACTTGTTTGCGATTGTGGGTGCTGAAAAACTATTAAAGATTGTTCCTGAAGGCACGCACGACCATGAAAAGTTCATCAAGCCAGCAGAAATGATGAAGATGATAGACCAAACTGACCTAACAGAAATGGGCATCACCGGCTTACATTACAACCCGCTAAACGACAGTTACAAACTAGGCCGTAATGTGGATGTAAACTACATCGTGCACACTCAGAAGTATTGATAATGTCACCATCTCGCCAAGAGATATCCTTTCATTAAAATATGAAATTAAGTGAAAAGCGGTAGCATAAATGCACCGCTTTTTTTGTCATATTCTGTATAAAAATAGTGCTCTAGATTCCATTTTGACCAATCTATTTTTAACAGACAAAAACTATCAAAGATCAAGGAAAATATTTTTACATGCGGTTATTTATGAACCGATCTGAAAAACGTAATTTTCCCCATTCAAGTCCGCCCTTTTCTCATCGGTTAGTGTTCACTTACTGATTTTTTTATTTTGTTAGTTATCCACAAGTCATCCCAAACCTGTGCCTTGAAAAATTGGGGTAACAGCACTATCTTGTAACTCGAAAACAAATTAACCCCTATATGTTGTGTTTAAGCTACAATATATAGATAGACTTTGATCACAAAGCCGCCGCAAATTTTACAAGTTTTGCACATAAACAAACAAAAACACGGCTTTTATCAGTTTTCTTAGGGAAATAAAGCAGAATGAACCAACAACTTACCGTCACCAAGCGTGATGGCCGTAAAGAAACTATCGATCTGGAAAAAATCCATCGCGTTATCACTTGGGCTGCCGAAGGTCTTAACAACGTTTCAGTATCTCAAGTAGAACTCCGTGCTCACATCCAGTTTTACGACGGCATCACCACGTCAGATATCCATGAGACGATGATCAAGTCTGCCGCAGACCTGATTTCAGAAGAAACACCGGACTACCAATACCTAGCTGCTCGCCTAGCGGTATTCCACCTACGTAAAAAAGCATACGGCCAATACGAGCCGCCAACGCTATACAATCACGTAGCTCGTCTTATTGATATGGGTAAGTACGATCAGCACATTCTGGAAGACTACACAAAAGAAGAACTAGACGAACTTGATGCGTACCTAGACCACAAACGCGATCTAGACTTCTCTTACGCTGCTGTAAAACAGCTAGAAGGTAAGTACTTCGTACAGAACCGTGTATCTGGCGAGATCTACGAAAGTGCTCAGTTCCTATACATCCTAGTTTCAGCTTGTCTGTTCGCAAATTACCCGAAAGAAACACGCCTTGATTACATCAAGCGTTTCTACGATGCGACATCGACATTTAAGATTTCTCTACCTACACCGATCATGTCTGGTGTACGTACTCCTACTCGTCAGTTCAGCTCATGCGTGCTGATCGAGTGTGGTGATAGCCTTGATTCTATCAACGCAACGGCGAGCTCAATCGTACGTTATGTATCTCAACGTGCTGGTATCGGTATCAACGCAGGTCGTATCCGTGCGCTAGGTTCTGAAATCCGTGGTGGTGAAGCATTCCACACTGGTTGTATCCCATTCTACAAATACTTCCAAACTGCAGTGAAATGTTGTTCTCAAGGTGGTGTTCGTGGTGGTGCTGCGACGGTGTTCTACCCACTATGGCACGGTGAAGCTCGTTCACTGATGGTTCTTAAGAACAACCGTGGTGTTGAAGAGAACCGTGTTCGTCACATGGATTACGGTGTTCAGTTAAACAAACTGATGTACCAACGCTTGGTAGAGGGTGGCAACATCACGCTGTTCTCACCATCTGACGTACCAGGCCTATATGACGCATTCTTCGAAAACCAAGAAGAATTTGAACGTCTATACGTGAAATACGAGAACGATCCTTCAATCAAGAAAGAGACCGTTAAAGCGATTGAAATGTTCACTCTGCTAATGCAAGAGCGTGCATCAACGGGTCGTATCTACATTCAGAATGTAGACCACTGTAACACTCACAGCCCGTTCGACTCAGAAGTCGCGCCAGTTCGTCAATCAAACCTATGTTTAGAGATCGCACTGCCAACTAAGCCTCTGAAGAACGTTGAAGATGACTCAGGCGAGATCGCACTATGTACGCTTTCTGCGTTCAACCTTGGTGCAATCAAATCTCTTGATGATTTCGAAGAGCTATCTGAACTTGTAGTCCGTGCACTAGATGCACTACTTGATTACCAAGATTACCCACTACCAGCAGCATACAAGTCGACAATGAACCGTCGTACGCTGGGCGTTGGTGTTATCAACTACGCATACTACCTAGCGAAGAACGGTGTTAAATACTCTGACGGCAGCGCGAACGGTCTAACGCACCGTACATTCGAAGCGATTCAATACTACCTATTGAAAGCATCGGTAGCACTTGCGAAAGAACAAGGTAAGTGTCCTTCGTTCCACGAAACGAACTACGCGAAAGGCTTATTACCAATCGACACTTACAAGAAAGACATCGATCTTATCTGTGAAGAAGAACTCCATTACGACTGGGATAGTCTACGCAAAGAAATCGTTGAACACGGTCTACGTAACTCAACACTGACTGCGCTGATGCCATCAGAGACTTCTTCTCAAATTTCAAACGCAACAAATGGTATTGAACCACCACGTGGTTATGTATCAGTAAAAGCATCGAAAGACGGTATCCTGAAGCAAGTTGTGCCTGATTTCACTGAGCTGAAAGACAACTATGAGCTGCTTTGGAACATCGGTTCTAACGACGGTTACTTGCATCTTGTGGGTATCATGCAGAAATTCGTTGACCAAGCGATCTCAGCTAACACAAACTACGACCCATCAGGTTACGAAACTGGCAAGGTTCCAATGAAGAAGCTTCTTCAAGACCTGCTAACTGCGTATAAGTTTGGTGTGAAGACACTTTACTACCATAACACTCGTGATGGCGCGAAAGACGACCAGAAAGACGCAGTTCAACCACAAGATGATGATTGTGCAGGCGGCGGTTGTAAGATTTAATCTTCCCCACTGAACAATACGTAAAAACAGACTATCGAACGCCTCCCCTCTTGGGGAGGTCTAAAAGGAATTGAGGCATTATGGCTTACAGTACTTTTAACCAGAACAAAAATGACCAGCTAAAGGAACCAATGTTCCTTGGTCAATCCGTGAACGTTGCTCGTTACGACCAACAAAAATTCGAAATTTTCGAAAAGCTAATCGAAAAACAATTGTCTTTCTTCTGGCGTCCAGAAGAAGTTGACGTGTCAAGCGATCGCATCGATTACAACAAGCTACCAGATCATGAGAAGCACATCTTCATCTCAAACTTGAAGTACCAAACGCTTCTAGATTCAATCCAAGGTCGTAGCCCGAACGTAGCACTACTTCCGCTTGTTTCTTTGCCAGAGCTAGAAACATGGATTGAGACTTGGTCTTTCTCTGAAACGATCCACTCTCGTTCATACACGCACATCATCCGTAACATCGTGAATGATCCAAGTGTTGTATTCGATGACATCGTTGAAAATGAGCATATCCTAAAGCGCGCGAAAGACATTGCACACTACTATGATGATTTGATCCAAGCGACAAATGACTACCACCGCTACGGTGAAGGCGAGCACGTTCTAAATGGCGAAACGGTTAAAGTTAGCCTGTACGACTTGAAGAAGAAATTGTACGTGTGCTTGATGTCAGTAAACGCACTAGAAGCCATCCGCTTCTACGTAAGTTTTGCTTGTTCATTCGCTTTCGCAGAGCGTGAGCTGATGGAAGGTAACGCGAAAATCATCAAGCTGATCGCACGTGATGAAGCCCTTCACCTGAACGGCACGCAACACATGATCAACTTGCTACGCAACGGCCAAGATGACTTCACATTCATGCAAATCGCTGAAGAAGCAAAACAAGACTGTTTTGATCTTTTCAAAGAAGCGGCTGAGCAAGAAAAAGAATGGGCAGAGTACCTATTTAAAGACGGTTCAATGATCGGTTTGAACAAAGATATCCTGAGCCAATACGTTGAGTACATCACCAACATCCGTATGCAAGCGGTAGGTCTACCAATGGCATACCCAGAAGCAACAACGAACCCTATCCCATGGATCAACGCTTGGTTGTCATCGGATAACGTTCAAGTAGCGCCACAAGAAGCAGAGATTTCTTCTTACCTTGTTGGTCAAATTGACAACGAAGTAAGCGCAGACGACTTCGAAGGATTTGAGCTGTAATGCCAACCATCAAAATCAACAAACTCGTCAGCATTGAGTCTAACCCATCCAATACTATTTTGGAGACGATGGAGCAAGCTGGACTGTTACCAGAATATAACTGCCGAGACGGCCACTGTGGTGCTTGTCGCTGCAAGTTAGAATCTGGTGAGGTAGAGTATGTAGGTTTTGCAATGGCTTACACTCAGCCAGATGAGATTCTGCCTTGTATTTGCAAAGCGAAATCCAGTGTTTCGCTTGGTGGCGTAAACTATGCGATGAAAGAAAAACGCGCATAAGCTTAGCTCTAACAAATACAAAAAAGCCAAGACAATCATCTTGGCTTTTTACTATGTAAATTGGGCAGTCTGCCATTAGCCTAAAGCGCACTACTTGGAATGTGCATTTCTTTGACTTTCTCTAAGAAAGCGTATTGTGCAGACATTGGCTTGCGTTCCAAATAACGACGTAGCATATCTAGTGCCGCCGCACTGATGACTTTCACTTGGTCGTCACGTTGGTATTTTCTCGATAACTTATACAACGCGCCCCACTCTCCCGTTGAAGTGGAAAGTGCGACAGAGAAAACGCCCTCATCAAGCTTACCTGTGACTAACGCTAAATCAGTACCACACTTCTCACGCGTCGCACCCGCCAACGCAAACGTCGCCGCTAACGGATCACCTTCATCAGTAATGGTTTGGCTCTGCGCTGAGAGCACCCATCCATGTCCAAATTGTTTTTCGACGTTCTCATCACCATTGAGCCAATAAGTTAAATGCCCGGCACTGCTCTTCTCAGAAACCGATAAGGTTAACCCTTTCTCCACCAGCAAGTGGCCGACGTGATCAACCATTGGTGTGTCAACGCTCACCGTGTTGCTCTCAAGGTGCTTGTGAATGAGCTGCATGAGCTTCATACGCTGCTCTAGTTGATTAGATGGCCCAAACAGCTTCACTTCAATAAAAGGCAAATAAGAGCGGTAGCCAAGCTCATAACCTTGCGGCAATTTCATTTGATCGAGCTTGTCAGAAATACCAGATTCAGAGAGACCAAAGGTATAAATTCGACTGCATGACGAGCTTTCGATTTCAGGAAACTGTTTTTTTAAATCAGGCAGAATCTGCGCCTCTGCCATCAACTTAAATTCACTTGGCACACCAGGGGTAAAATAGAAAACCGCATCATTGATCAGCATCTTAAAACCACAAGCGGTGCCGATTGGGTTATCTACGATTTCTGCCGTCTCTGGCAACATCGCTTGCTTGAGGTTGCTGTCTGGCATTGGGATACCACGACGAGCGTACATCGACTCCAGATTCTCTAACCAATCTTTGAACAGTACTAACTTACATTCGGCGGCTTTTGCCGCTGCCGCGGCGCTCATGTCATCTGTAGTTGGGCCCAAACCTCCATTAACAATAACAACATCGTTGTTAAAGCTAAGCATGAGAAATTCTTCAATAAGGCTCGACTGTTTATCTCCGACCGTCGAGCGCTTGGTTAAGCCAAATCCATGTTGATAAAACAAGCTCGACAACCAAGCTGCATTCGTATCAACAATATCACCGTGAAGCACTTCTTCTCCGGTACTAAGCATCGCAATTTTCACAACTGACTCCTGGAAATAGGCAAAATTCACTTTTTTTCGACATTGTGCCTATATCGTTTTCTTTTTATTAGACTAATCTCTTAGTCAAATTGTTGAGATTAAATGTAGGTCAAGTATTTAAATGGCTGTTCTTTTAAGGGATAATTGTGAGCCCGATCATCAAACCAACAACTCGGAGACCTCTGTGTCAAAATCATCCATGTTCAAGAAAACGCTAAGTGGTCTTGTTCTGACAGCATCTGCTTCAGCAAACGCAAGCCAGTACGATATGACTAATCATATTGAGTTTTCTTACACGCCTGATTGCTTGTCAGGTTACTGCGAAACAACCACTCTGTATAGCTTCGAGCCACAAAATCGTAGTTTCGCTATGGGTCTGGATAATGATGACTCTTTAAACCTTGACGCTGGTCTTCAACCAAAACACCTCATCATCCCTAAAGATAAAGATTGGGACTATTTAATGGGGCAGACATACACCATTCTTGGCTTGAGTGTCGCAACCGTCGGTTTGATGACACTGCTACCTGAAAGCATCACGAAATGGGACGATGAAGATCGTGACATGAGTAAGCTTGGTAGTAAATGGAAAGACAACGTTTCAAGCGGTCCAGTTTGGGATCGTGATGAACACTTCCTAAACTACGTTATGCACCCATACTTTGGCGGTGTTTACTATACGGCTGCACGTCACGCAGGCTACAACGAGTTTGAATCGTTTTTATATTCTGCGACCATGTCGACGTTCTTCTGGGAATACGGCGTAGAAGCATTTGCAGAAATCCCATCATGGCAAGACTTGTTTATTACTCCATTTTTTGGTGCCGTGGTTGGTGAGATGATGCTAACAGCCGAGCAAGACATTATTGCAGGTGGTGGCGAGGTGATGGGTTCAGAAACAATGGGGGATGTGTCTCTGTTCTTCCTAAACCCGGTTGGTCATATCCACTATTGGGTATCCGACGCTTGGGGTGGTAGCGCAGAATTCCAATTCAGCTCATCGCCTTGGTTCGGCAACCAAGATGCCGCGAAATTCGCGATGGACGCAGGCGCAAGCTACGACAACGTCTTCTACGGTTTTGAAATGAAGGTAACCTTCTAAAACCAAACATTTAAGAAGCAGCTCACGAGCTGCTTTTTTTGTGCCCCAAGCATAGTTTTCATTATTTACATCACGAATTAGTGTGAAAAATTGACCTTTGTCAAACCTAACCCTCCCCCAACATCTACACTGAATTTAAGGAAAAACTCTATTAACTTAAGTTCTTGAACCTTAAGCCCAAATAACTATAGCGATACGTCTACCGTGCCGCACCCAAACCTTATTCCGGGAGGGGACATTATGAACACAGTGTTTATCGTTAATTTTGTCGGTCAGGCATCACCAGCGACCATTAAACAGCTTGCAGCTGTTACACACGAAAACGACGGCAAATGGTTAATCAGTAAAGTGAACTTTATTGAAGATCAGGTCGCCGGTGTTATCAAGGTTGAACTTCCTGAAGAAAACGCAGACATTGTTAAAGAAGCGTTTTCAGCGTGCCAAACATTGGTCGTAAAATTTGTTGATTCAGAACCGTATGCTCACGCTCAAGAGACGGTTTTTCAATTGCGTCTGGATGCCAACGACCGAGCTGGTATCGTCAATGAAATCACTCATGTCCTAGACGGACAAGGCATCTCTATTCTTGATATGGACTGCCAACGTGTGTTTATTGCTGGCGGCGGCGGTGTTAGCTCAAGTCTTTTCAGTGCGAAAATGGCGATTAAGTTGCCAAGTGAGTTAGGCATTGATGACGTAGCGAATGAGCTAGAAGCACTAAGTGAAGATACGCGCGTGATTGTTGAAGGTTAACGCACTGTTCCCACTCTATCATCCAATAAAAAGAGCAGCGTTATGCTGCTCTTTTTTGATTTATCTTGGACAATTTGGTAATTACTTCACTGTCCATTGAGACAACGAACGTTTGAAATCGGAGTAATCAAACTCGTTCAGTTTTTGAATCTCGCCGCTTGAACGCTCGCAGTACACAGACGGCATACGTAGACCGTTAAACCAGTTCAGCTTCACCATGGTGTAACCCGCGCTATCCAGAATGTGCAGACGCTGACCAATCTCTAGTGGTTGCTCAAAGTTCGCCACACAGAACTGGTCACCGGCCAGACAAGAACACGAACCAATCACGTATTCATGCTCGCCGCTTTCAGACGCTTCCAGAATTGACGCTGGCTCATTGTAAATCAAGGTATCTAGTCTATGCGCTTCCGTTGCCGAATCCACAATCGCTGTCTTCTTCACGTTCTCAACGATATCTACTACAGTCACGACAAGATCCGTGGTCTTGGTAATGATGGCTTCACCCGGCTCTAGGTACATTTGCACACCATGTTTTTCTGAGAAAGCTTTTAGCGCAAGACCTAGCTTCTCGATGTCGTAGCCCGGCCATGTGAAGAATACACCACCGCCCATGCTTACCCAGTCTAGCTTGTTTAGGTACTCGCCAAACTGCTCTGAGATCGAATCAAGCAAGCCGATAAATGCGTCTACGTCTTTGTTCTCACAGTTCATGTGGAACATCACGCCATCAATACCATCGAAAATTTCTGGCTTGATGTGGTCAGCTTGTACGCCCAAACGAGAGTATTGGCGTGCTGGGTTCGCTAAATCTTGACCCGCGTAGCTTACACCTGGGTTTAGACGCAAACCAATCGATGCTTTACCTTCAACAATATGACGGTATGCCGCCAGCTGTGACTGAGAGTTGAAGATCATCTTGTCGCAGATATCTGCTACTTCACGGACATCATCTTCGCTATAACCCACGCTGTATGCGTGCGTCTCACCGCCGAAAGTTTCGTAGCCAAGCTTTACTTCAAACGGACCAGAGCTGGTTGTCCCGTCTAGGTAAGGCTTGATGATGTCGAACACACCCCATGTTGAGAAGCACTTAAGTGCCAACACCAGCTTCACACCAGAGATATCTTTCAGCTGTTTTGCTTTCTCTAAGTTCTCAACCAACTTGTCTTCATTGATCATGAAGTACGGGGTTTTCAGTTGTTCTTTGCTCATAACTAACCATTTATCAACGATTAACCCCCTCTAACTCCCCCTTAGAAAGGGGGAGGATTAAACCAAGCCACCTCTACTCTTGCCAAAAAAGTGGAGAGATTGAAACCACGATCAGTCTGTTTCTGCTACTCCCCTTAAAAAGGAAAGTGGAAACTGTACTCGGTTTGCCTCAACTTCCCCCCTTTTAAAAGTGGAAGATTTGAAACTAAGCTCGGCCTTTCTTTGCTCCTCCCCTTTTCAAGGGGAGGCTGGGAGGGGTTAACCTTAAATACGACAAAAGCAGCCACGGCTTCACGCCATGACTGCTCGAGTAATCTAAATAAGTTTAACCTTAAACTTATTTGTTCAGTTCGTGAATCAGCGGCAAACCTTGACCTGCTTCTAATTCCTGAACATGCCAATCAAGACCGATAGTTGGCATTGTTTCTAGGAACGGGTCTGGGTTTAGCTGTTCCATGTTGAACACACCTTTATCTGCCCATTCGCCGCGGAAGAATTGCAACGCAGCTGTAATTGCTGGCACACCTGTTGTGTAAGAGATCGCTTGGTGTTCTACATCTTCGTAAGCCACTTCGTGGTCTGCGTTGTTGTAGATAAACACGCTACGCTCTTTGCCGTCTTTCTTACCTTGAACCCAAGTACCGATACACGTTAGGCCAGTGTAGCCTGGCGCTAAAGACGTTGGATCTGGCAACATCGCTTTTAGTACATGAAGAGGTTGAACGACTGTACCATCGTGTAGCGTTAGCGGATCTGGGCTCAATAGGCCAATATCACGCATTACATTGAAGTAGTTTAGGTAACGGTCACCGAAACCCATCCAGAATTCAATGCGTTTCGCAGGGATAAACTCTTTCATTGAGCGAACTTCATCGTGCGCCATTGAGTACACTTTGTGTGAACCACAGTTCGGGAAATCGAACTCTAGCATACGAGAGTGACAAGGTACTTGTTTCCACTCGCCGTTTTCCCAGTAGAACGAATCGCCTTGGATCTCAAGCATGTTCGTTTCTGGGTCAAAGTTCGTCGCAAACTTCTTACCGTGGTCGCCTGCGTTCACGTCCATTACGTCGATAGTGTCAATTTCATCAAACAGATGCTTCACTGCGTACGCCGCAAATACTGATACTACGCCTGGATCGAAACCCGCACCTAGGATACCTGTGATACCCGCTTCTTCGAACTTCTCACGGTAGCCCCACTGCCAATCGTAAGCTTCTGGTACTTGTTGGCCTTCAGAACATAGGTCTACTGCTACTGATGTATCTAAGTATGAAACTTTTGCTCGGTAACACGCTTCCATGATTGGCATGTTAACCCACGGAGGACCCGCGTTAATCACTAGATCCGGTTTTACTTCTTCAATAAGAGCAACCAGAGAATCTACGTCGTCAGCATTCACTGCACGCGCGTCTAGTTTCTTAGCTGAATCTTTCAGGTTGTTTTTCTTCTGAATCGATTCGATGATCTTCTGACACTTACCGATAGTACGTGATGCGATTGTGATATCACCCAGAACGTCGTTATTTTGTGCTGCTTTATGTGCAACAACCCAGCCAACGCCGCCTGCACCAATCTGTAGAACTGCCATAGTTTTCCGTTACCTTTATTAAACTAGCTCAACTGCTAGCGTGTTGATTTTCAAGAGCAAAGATTCAAAGTCCGCTGTCGTCAAACAAGGATTCAAAATCGTAAATTTAAGAGCGGTCTTACCATCAACAATGGTTTCACCAAGAACTGCAATACCGCGAGTCAGCGCTTCAAGACGCAATGCTTTGTTCAGTTCATCTAGATCCGCACACGTGTTTGTTACGGGAACGTTTGTTGCACGGAATAGAACAGTAGAAAGTGCTGGTTCAGCGAGAAGTTCGAACTGCTCGTGGTTGCGAATCATGTCAGCAACTTGCTGCGTTTGTACCAATAAGTGGTCGTACATATCACCAAGCGTCTTAGGACCGACGTTTTGCATCGTCATAAAGACTTTCAATGCATCAAAGCGCTTCGTGGTTACAATAGATTTGTCGACCAAGTTTGGTAGCTCATCATGTTCACGGTTTAGGTAGTCAGCATGATGAAGTAAGAACTTAAAGTTCGACTTGTCGTTCACCAGCAACGCGCCACAACTGATTGTTTGGTAGAACAGTTTGTGGAAGTCGACACTGATTGAGTGTGCACGCTCTACACCCTTCAGGCGTGATTTGTAGCTGCTAAGAATCAATGCACCACCGTAAGCGCCATCCACGTGCATCCACATTTCGTGTTTCGCTGCCATATCAGCAATGAAATCTAAATCGTCAATTGCACCGTGATCAGTCGTACCCGCTGTGCCAACAATAGCGAATGGAATCAAACCTTCTGCTTTTGCCTGCGTTAGAACATGATCTAACTGAGTAATGTCCATTGTGCCGTCAGCGTTCGCATCGACGGTCATCACGGCTTTCTCACCTAGCCCCATCCAAGATGCTGACTTTTGAACCGTGAAGTGTGATTTCTTAGAACACACAATGCGCAGTTTGTCTGCGTAATCAGGAAGACCGAGCTTTTGGATTGAGTGGTTGCTTAGCTTGTCTGCAATCCAGTCACGCGCCAGCATCAGGCCCATCTGGTTACTTTGTGTACCGCCGCTAGTGAAGATGCCATCCGCCTTATCACCAAGCTCGAATTTGTCACACAGCCAGTTAATTACCTTCTGCTCAACGTAAGTCGCAGACGATGCTTGATCCCATGAATCCATTGATTGGTTCAACGCTGCAATCATGGCTTCTGCCGCTACCGCAGGCATGAGAGGAGGCGTATGCAAGTGAGCAATACAATCAGGGTGCTGAGTGAAAATCGCATTCTTCGCAACAAGCTCTGCTGATTCATCAATCACTGATTTTAGCGATGCGTTTTTGTTGTCTAGGTCGACCGCGTTAATCGCCGCTTCCAGCAATTTTGGCTCCATCCCCGAGTATGGTGAATTCACCTGCTCAAACACTGACTTCATTGCTGAAGTCATGTGATTCATCACAGACGCAAACTCAGTACCACCAAGCTCACCGGTTTGAATGAAGTGCTTCTTCCACTCTTCTTGTGGGTCTGTTTCAACGTGGCTACCACCCGCCGCGATAATGGCGTCTTCCAATACTCGGAGGGCAAAGTCGATTTGCTCGAAAGAGATGATAAGTGGTGGAAGGAAACGAATCACAGAGCCGTCACGGCCGCCCTTTTCTACCATCAAGCCACGTTCAAGTGCCGCGCGTTGAATATCTAGGGTAAGTTGGCCATCCGACAAAGACTCGCCGAACTTATTTAGTTCGCCGTTTGGACTCTTAATTTCTACACCCAGCATTAAGCCTTTACCGCGAACATCTGCAATACAGTTAACGCGTTTTTGAATGCTCTCAAGACCAAAGCGTAGGTACTGGCCTGCAACGTTTGCATGCTCTACAAGGTTGTCGCGCTGGATGATTTCTAGTGCTTTCGCACCTGACACCATTGCTAACTGGTTGCCACGGAAAGTACCAGTGTGCTCACCTGGCTTCCATGTATCGTGTTGTTTGTTGATCACCAATAGTGACATTGGCAAGCCACCACCGATCGCTTTAGACAAACATAAAATATCAGGAACAATACCCGCTTCTTCAAACGCGAAGTTGTAGCCCGACTTGCCAACACCACATTGAATTTCATCGAAGATCAACAAGATACCATGATCATCACAAATACGGCGTAGTTCACGTAGCCAGAACGCAGGAGCAGGAATAACACCGCCCTCACCTTGTACCGGTTCTGCAATGATTGCAGCAGGTTTCATGATGCCTGCTTCGTCGTCGTTCAGTAGACGCTCGATGTAACGAATACTCGCTTTCGCACCCTCGTCACCGCCTAGACCAAACGGACAACGTAAGCTGTATGGGAAGGGCATAAAGTGTACGTCTGACATCAAACCGGTACGACGAGCCTTAGTGCCCAAGTTACCCATCATGCCCATAGTGCCGTTCGTCATGCCGTGGTAGGCACCGCGAAAAGCAAACATGGTATTACGACCTGTGGTTTGCTTCGCCAGTTTGATCGCGGCTTCAACAGCATCTGCACCAGAAGGGCCACAAAACTGAATCACACAGTTGTCGCTCAACTCTTGAGGTAGGAAGCCTTTAACAGACTTAATGAAATGCGTTTTCGCAGATGTTGCGATATCCAGAGTCTGGTACGGCAAACCAGAATCCAATTGTTCTTTTAGCGCTTGGTTGATTTCTGGGTGATTATAACCCAGAGCCAAAGTGCCCGCCCCCGCAAGACAGTCTAAGAAGATTTGACCACGAGTGTCTTCAACCAAACAACCATAGGCTTGTTTTATCGCGATTGGCAGACGACGTGGATAAGATCGAACCTCAGATTCATGCTCCGCCTGATCAATAAGAATTTGATCTGGCGTTAAATCATACGTTCCTTCAACTACAGGAACCTGGGAAGAAAAAAAGTTTGCGATAGTATTATCGACTTCAAAGGCAGTGCTCATACTACATAATCCCTTGAATTATAATGATTCTCTTTCCTGTATTTATTATCGTTAGTATTAAATAACAGGAGATACAGATACACCTCCGCATTCGTCATTACTTAAATGACAAATACAGATAACCCGTCACGACAAGCGCGACTTTTATAAATATTGGGAAGTAATCAAGGTTCCGTAATGCACCCATTTTGTAAAACAGGACATTTCGGCAGTATGAAGCTGATTAGTGTGTGGTTGTTAAAAGGTTTCAATGTTGGGTTTCCCATAAACATGCTGCGTTTACAGCATTAGTATCCCGTCTATCGACAAATGGCTTTGCCGATACCTACCCTACGTAGTGTCACAATCAGCTTGAATGGTCACTACGCGTATCCCCCAGAGAATCAAATGTCGTAAAAGTTACGCTCCGAGATTGCGCGCGAATTTATCACAAAATAAAATCTTCTGGCAATATGTTTTCACAGGTTGCATATTGATTGAGATCACAAACAACAGCAAACGTTTACTCCATTCATTTTTAATCATATCAAACCGTATCGCTGCAGTTTTGCACCGCAAAGGTTCGTGCTTTAGAGGAAACAGACTATCGATAACAGCGATTCGAGGAACGGAAGAAACGGCTCAGAAGATCTGAAAAGAAAAAGCGTGAGAGGCATATTCAAAGCCCACCACTAAAAATGAAGCCTTGATGAAAACAGCCATGCGGAATGATAGATACGAAAAAGCCCAGCATAAATGCTGGGCTTTCGAATCTGGAGCGACACACGAGGTTCGAACTCGTGACCTCAACCTTGGCAAGGTTGCGCTCTACCAACTGAGCTAGTGTCGCAGATTTTGAGATGGTGCCCCGGGCCGGACTTGAACCGGCACAACGCGAACGTCGAGGGATTTTAAATCCCTTGTGTCTACCAATTCCACCACCAGGGCACACAAATTTCTTTGTGATGCCTTTACAGAAAAGTAAAACACCATCGTCTGATACCGCTTAACGCCATATCATTTTTATTTGGAGCGACACACGAGGTTCGAACTCGTGACCTCAACCTTGGCAAGGTTGCGCTCTACCAACTGAGCTAGTGTCGCATTCATTCTCAAAGAGAATAATGGAGGCGCCTCCCGGAGTCGAACCGAGGTCCACGGATTTGCAATCCGCTGCATAGCCACTCTGCCAAGGCGCCTCATTTGTGAAGGAAGGTCAACTTCTTTCACCACCCTTTCGAGCAATGCTCTCTTGGGTACGGGATGCATTCTACGGATTCGAGCGATCGAGTCAACACTATTTTTATTTTTTTAAATCGTTTGACCAGATTTTGTGCGAAAGACGGTAAATTGATTAGTTTTAATACTGAGAATCTCCCAAATACACTTGTTTATCATGAATTTTGGGCTATTTTCCCTCCCTTTATCATGTATTCCGCTAGCCCCCAACAGTAGAGAAATTCGTACTTGAGTATCCGACCACGGCCCAGCGAGTAAAAACCAGACTTAGATCACAGTTACTATTAAGGCTGCTTTCTCTCAAGCAATAAAAAAGCAGGCTAATAGCCTGCTTTCTAAATTCATCTGTTTCGATTACTTAGTGATGTTCTTCATTAAGTAAATCATCTTTCGCCGCAGCTAGGTATTGAACCATAGACCAGTATGTTAAGAACGTGGCAACGTAAAGCGCTCCAAAGCCAAGCCATACCATCCAGTCGTCGTAACGCCAGATCAAAACCCAAAGGGCGAACATCTGAGATACGGTTTTGACTTTGCCGACCCAAGAAACCGCAACACTCGCACGTTTACCGATTTCTGCCATCCATTCACGCAATGCAGAGATGATGATTTCACGAGCAATCATTGTGACTGCTGGAATCGTTACCCAAATCGAGTGGTAATGCTCAGTAATCAAAATCAGCGCTGTCGCCACCAGTACCTTGTCTGCTACTGGGTCAATGAAAGCACCGAATCGAGAGGTTTGGCCTAACTTACGGGCTAACATGCCATCTAACCAATCGGTAAAACCCGCAACCCAGAAAACCATTGCCGCAGCAAAAGGAGCCCAAGAGTAAGGTAGATAGAAAACAACCACGAAAACTGGGATTAGGAACAGTCTAAGTAGAGACAGAATGTTCGGGATATTCAAACGCATTTTATTATTCTCTTACACATTGCGTGTTAATGTTGCGGGATTTTCCTTATTGTTTCAATGCTTGGAAAATAATTTCTGCCAAAGAGTGACTAATTCCTGGCACTTTGGCGATTTCTTCGACACTTGCCCGCTTGAGTTCTTGTAAACCGCCCATGTATTTCAGCAAAGCTTGACGACGTTTGGGACCAACGCCTTCAATCCCTTCTAACGCACTGGTACGTCTGGTTTTTCCGCGTTTGGCTCTATGACCTGCAATAGCATGATTATGGCTTTCATCGCGAATATGTTGAATGAGGTGCAGTGCTGGCGCATCACTTGGCAAGTTAAACTCCTCACCATCTACGGTAATTAAGGTTTCAAGCCCCGGCTTACGGGTTACCCCTTTTGCGATACCGATCATCGTTGGACGCTTTGGCCAGTCTCCCCAATATTGCGAAATGATCTCATGAGATCTATTTAGCTGACCTTTACCACCATCGATAAAGATGATGTCTGGGATCTTTTCTACGTCCAACTGCTTTGAATAACGACGCTCTAACGCCTGCCCCATCGCAGCATAGTCATCACCACCTGTAATGCCCGTGATGTTGTAACGGCGATATTCTTGTTTTACCGGGCCTTCACCATTAAATACCACACACGACGCAATCGTACTTTCGCCCATCGTGTGCGAGATATCGAAACATTCCATACGACTTATCGACTCCATTCCCAACACCTCACGCAGCGCTTTGAAGCGTTGGTTAATGGTCATCTTATGGTTAATCTTAGTCGTAATCGCCGTCAATGCGTTGGTGTTGGACAGTTTGAGGTAACGAGCACGAGAGCCTGTCGGTGAAGTATGAAATTGCACCTTACGCCCTGCTACGTCACTTAACGCTTGCTGTATAGACAACACATCCTCACCTAGCTCTTGGTTCAAAATAATGCGAGAAGGGATGGTGCGCGCCTCGTTATGACTCAAATAGTACTGAGTAAGAAAGCTATCGAAGACTTCTTGTTGACTGGTATTGTGCGGGATCTTAGGGAAATGACTGCGACTGCCTAGCACCTTGCCCTGACGGATCATCAGGATATGGATACAAGCGATGCCGTTTTCTTGTGCAAAACCGAGTACATCCATATCGTCCATGCTGTCTTCAGAAACATATTGCTGCTCCTGAACACGGCGAATAGCTTGAATTTGGTCTCGGAACTTAGCCGCGTCTTCAAAGCGAAGCTGCTGACTGGCCAACTCCATCTTTTCGATGAGTTGCTCTAGCACTTGCTTATCTTTGCCTTGCAAGAACAACCGGACCAAACCCACCAGTTCAGCATATTCTTCGTCGGAAATAATGGTGCTGACACAAGGTCCTGCACAGCGACCAATTTGATACATCAAGCACGGTCGAGTTCGGTTAGAGTAAACCGTATCTTCACACTGTCGAACGGGTAAGATTTTTTGCAATAAATGCAACGTCTCGCGCACTGCACCAGAATCAGGATATGGACCAAAGTACTCACCTTTACGTTTTTTAGCACCACGATGCATAGATAATCGAGGATGTTTATGTCCACTAATAAAAATGTAAGGATAGGATTTATCGTCACGTAGTAGGACATTGTACTTAGGTAAATACTGCTTGATGTAGTTATGCTCAAGAATGAGCGCTTCCGTCTCTGTATGAGTTACTGTGACATCAATCTTGGCGATATTGCTAACGAGGGCGCGGGTCTTTTCACTGTCTACTTTTTTACGAAAGTAACTGGAAAGACGTTTTTGGAGATCTTTGGCTTTGCCTACGTAAATAACAACAGCCTCGGCGTTGTACATTCTGTAAACGCCGGGCTGATGAGTTACTGTCTTGAGAAAGGAAGCCGAATCGAAGGGAGGATTCACACTAAAGGGTCTCGGTGTCCAGCATTCCATGGCGAATCGCTAAGTGTGTCAACTCAACGTCACCGTTAATGTCCAGTTTGCTAAACAGACGGTAGCGGTAGCTGTTGACTGTTTTTGGACTTAAATTCAATTGTTCAGAAATATCCGTAACTTTCTGACCTTTGGTGATCATCATCATGATCTGTAATTCGCGTTCTGAAAGGTCTTTAAATGGGTTTTCAGAGGCTGGTGAGAATTGACTCAACGCCATTTGTTGCGCGATCTCTGGGGAGATATAACGCTGCCCACTATTAACTACACGAATTGCATTAACCATTTCATCAGGACCTGCGCCTTTGGTCAAATAACCAGAAGCCCCTGCCTGCATCACCTTAGTAGGGAACGGATTTTCCGTATGAACGGTTAGTACGATGATTTTTACATCAGGATTCACGCGAAGAATTTTTTTCGTGGCTTCCAAGCCGCCAATTCCTGGCATGTTCATATCCATTAAAACAACGTCGGCATGATTACTGCGACACCATTTTACTGCTTCTTCACCGCTGTCAGCTTCTCCTGCTACGTTCATTCCACGGACGTCTTCAATAATACGTCGTATCCCTGTGCGAACCAGCTCGTGATCATCTACAAGGAAAACATTTATCAAACTTGTATCTCCACACTTTTATTGGCTCTGCACCCACATAACTTGGTTAAATGTGGATATCAGTATGAGTGCCTATATAATAACGCATTAGGCAAAAAATTGCTTTCTATGAATATGTGCTCAAACGCAAAATTTGGCAAGAACTTATTCATAAACCACTCTATTATTTGAGTGAAAGACCTGCAAAGCCGAAATTTAAGACAAGCTAATTAACAACAGAAATTCCCATAAATCAAGCAACTAGGTTTCATATTGTTTAGCAGTGCGCAATATCAACCCTAAATGGTTATTCCATAAGCGAGCAAACGTGGCCTAACAAGCGAAAACATGGGCTCTTCTTCCCCCATACCGACTCAGGGTTTTACTGGTTATTTTTACAGTTCTTAATGTTAGAATAGTGAACTCAAAGAATTATAAGGTTTCTCTCTTTTGAATATCCAACAAGGCTTCCTACTCACTCGTCAAGCACGAGTCATCAAAGGCCAAACGCAAATTGAACTTTGGCTTTCGACAGAGGACGGACCAACTCAATTGCTGATTCATGGGGAAAAACCGGTGTTCTTTGTTGAACAAGCGCACCTTGAACAAGTCAATATGCTGGCTGCTTCAAAACAGCTCGAGGTGTCAGTAAAACCACTCCAACTCAAAAACTTCCAACACTCAGCTCTCGCGGCTTGCTACACCCACAACACCAAAGACGCTTTCGCTTTGCAAGATGCTCTGACACAAAATGACATCATTCATTATGAAGGGGATGTGCGCTTAGCTGATCGCTACCTTATGGAACGTTTTATCAAAGGTAGTATTGAGTTTACGGGCAACCGACAGTTCCTTAATGGCTTCCAACGTGTCCAAAATGCGAAATGCCGTAGTGGCGAATATGAACCAAATCTGCACGTTGTTTCCCTTGATTTGGAATGTTCAGAGAAAGGCATTCTTTATTCAATCGGTTTAGACAGCCCTGTAGATTCTCGCGTAATCATGATTGGTGAACCGGAGCCCGCAGAAACAAAAATCCAATGGGTGAAAGACGAGAGAGCATTACTTGAAGCTATGATTGATTGGTTTAAGCAGTTCGACCCGGATGTCATTGTTGGCTGGAACGTCATTGACTTCGACTTCCGCCTCTTACACAAACGTGCAGAATGGCACAGTATGAAGCTAATGATTGGTCGAGCGGATCAAGCCAGCTTTTTCCGGAGTTCAGCGCAAAGCCAGCAAGGGTTTATCTCGATTCCCGGCCGTGTGGTTCTCGATGGTATCGATACCTTAAAGACAGCAACATATCATTTCCGTTCATGGTCACTTGAGTCTGTATCTCAAGAGTTGCTTGGCGAAGGTAAAGAAATTCATAACGTGCATGACCGAATGGACGAGATCAATCGCATGTACCGATTGGATAAGCCCTCTCTTGCAAAATATAACCTGCAAGATTGCGTTTTGGTAAATAAGATTTTCGACCATACCCACCTACTCGACTTCGCTATTGAACGATCACGTTTAACGGGAGTGGAACTGGATCGCGTAGGGGGCTCAGTGGCAGCGTTTACTAACTTGTATTTGCCACAGATTCACCGTGCAGGTTATGTCGCACCTAACCTACATCCCGAGAACTGGATCGCTAGCCCAGGCGGTTATGTGATGGATTCTATTCCGAATCTGTATGACTCAGTCTTGGTATTGGATTTTAAAAGCCTATATCCATCGATCATTCGTTCTTTCTTGATTGACCCAATGGGCTTAGTCGAAGGTTTACAGCTTGAAATCGGCAAGGCAGATGATGAAGCCGTCCCGGGATTCCGTGGCGGTCAGTTCCATCGCTCGAAACACTTCCTACCGGAGATGATTGAGAAGCTGTGGGCCGCGCGTGATGTCGCCAAAAAGAATAACGAGAAAGCCTTTTCGCAAGCAATTAAGATCATCATGAACTCATTCTATGGTGTGCTAGGTTCGTCTGGCTGCCGTTTCTTTGATACCCGCCTTGCTTCAAGCATCACCATGCGTGGCCACGAGATCATGAAGCAAACCAAGGTGCTGATTGAAGACAAAGGCTATCAAGTGATTTATGGCGATACCGATTCCACCTTCGTATCTTTAAATGGCGCTTATAGCCAAGAAGAGGCGGATGAGGTTGGGAATACGCTGGTCGACTACATCAACCACTGGTGGACGGAACACTTAAGGAGTGAATACAACTTAACGTCTATTCTCGAAATTGAATACGAGACCCATTACCGCAAGTTCTTAATGCCGACAATTCGTGGGGCAGAGACAGGCTCTAAGAAACGTTACGCCGGGCTGATTGGCGAAGGCGAACAAGAGCGCATTATCTTCAAAGGATTAGAAAGCGCTCGAACTGACTGGACGCCTCTGGCACAGAAGTTCCAGAACACCTTGTATCAAATGGTTTTTCACGGTGAAGATCCAAGTGACTACGTGCGAGAAATGGTCGAGAAAACCAACAGCGGCGAATTCGATGATCAATTGGTGTATCAGAAACGCCTACGTCGAAAGCTGCACGAATACCAAAAGAACATTCCACCACAGGTGCGAGCCGCACGCTTAGCAGATGACATCAATGCTAAACTTGGGAGACCGTTGCAGTATCAAAACCGTGGTCGAATCGAATACCTGATTACCGTAAATGGACCAGAGCCACACGAATACCTAAACAGTCCTATCGATTACCAACATTACATTGATAAACAACTAAAGCCGGTCGCCGATGCTATTCTGCCGTTTATCGGCACTGACTTTGAGCAACTGTCAGCGCCTCAAATGGGATTATTTTAGAAGATACTACGCATAGATGGCGTGGCTTAACCTATTCGGAACTCGGTTTTTTGATACTGCTTTACAAGCCAACTTCCAAAGCCATCCATCAAACCAAGTACAGAGCGTTTGGGAATTGCTCGACCAGCCAGCAAGATACCCAAACGTTCGATCTCCAATTGCTTTTCAGGGTGATACTTCAAAAATACCTCACCGCATTCAACAGGATCATCAAACCAACGTTTATCTCGATACATCACCAACGAATAAGACGCTCGCAGTAATTTCTTCGCAATCACGATTTGTGCCGCTACCTGCTCTTTTACGCTGCTGGCTTGGCTAATCTTACTTCGATAGACTGAGATCCAATCTTCCACATCCATATTCCAGTGTTTAGCAATTTCCCAACTTGGAACATAATCGCCAAAACAATCGCCTAAGCTCTCACCATACACACAAACGCAACAATGCTTGAGCATAAACCCCCAAGTAAAAATACTGTCTAGGTTTGCTACCTCACTCACCAGCGCGGTACGAATAGAAACACCTTGAACTTGTGGGTGTCCCTGCTGCGCTCGCCATTTGATGGTGTTGAGTATTGTTGCTCGGTTGTTGTCAAAACTGGACTTCGTTACCACCACCAGATCAAGATTTGATTTACCTGCAATGGCACTTTTTCGCGCAACACTGCCATACACGTAAACACTATGCAGGTTAGCACCGAGGCCGCCTTTTAGGCACGCTAGCACCTCTCGAATAAGAGGTTCAAATTCTGGTTGGAAAGGTTGTTTTGGATTGATAACAGAGAGAGACATTGATTGAAACGCGATCTCGAGTTTTTAGCGAACGATGGTCAATATGATCCACTAGCTATGGTTTTGAATCAAGCCCATTCAGCCGTTTCATTAGGATTAAACAACAACGATTAATTTTGGTGCCAGACAAACAAGTTAGCGCTATAATCACCAAGTTTTGCTTAATAAGTGTAAATAGGAAAATACAATGCCAAAGGCAAGTGAAATCAAAAAAGGCTTCGCAATCGAGTCTAATGGTAAAACTCTTCTAGTTAAAGACATCGAAGTTACGACTCCTGGTGGTCGTGGCGGTGCTAAGATCTACAAAATGCGTTGTACAGATCTAAACACTGGCGCTCGTGTAGATGAGCGTTACAAATCTGATGATGTGGTTGAAACGGTAGAAATGAACAAACGTGCAGTTGTGTACTCATACGCTGATGGCGATGAGCACATCTTCATGGATAACGAAGACTACTCACAATACACATTCAAACACAACGAAGTTGAAGATGAGCTTCTGTTCATCAACGAAGACACTCAAGGTATCCACCTTATTCTAATCAACGGCTCTGCTGTTGGTATCGAGCTTCCTTCTTCTGTTGAGCTAGTGATTGAAGAAACTGACCCTTCAATTAAAGGTGCATCTGCATCTGCACGTACTAAACCAGCACGCTTTGCTTCAGGCCTTGTAATTCAAGTTCCTGAGTACATCGCGACTGGTGACCGCGTGATCATCAACACGACTGAACGTAAATACATGAGCCGAGCATAAGCATGTCTGATTTGATTTCTTACGACGACGTTATCGACGCTGCGTACGACATCTTCCTTGAAATGGCTCCAGATAACCTAGAGCCAGCTGATGTCATTCTGTTTACCGCGCAATTTGAAGATCGTGGTGCCGCAGAACTTGTTGAAACCGGTGATGACTGGGTTGAACATGTTGGCTTCGACATCGACAAAGAAGTGTATGCAGAAGTTCGAATCGGCTTAGTAAACGAGGAAAATGACGTACTTGATGACGTGTTTGCTCGTATGCTAATCAGTCGAGACCCAGAACATAAGTTCTGCCATATGCTTTGGAAACGTGATTAACGATTTCCTCATCATGATCAAAAACACCAGCCTCTCGCTGGTGTTTTTTATGTCAGTAAGTTAAAGTTACGTGTGATTGGCAAACACGAAAGATTACGAACGCGAAACGCTAGATAAGAAAAAGGCTTGCCAAGTGGCAAGCCTTTCTAATTTTCGCTATCGATTAACGATGCTTGTTGCGTGCACCCTGATCACCTGCGCTCTTCTTTGGCTTACGGCGAGAAGGGTTGTTGCTGCGGCCTTTAGGCGTATTTACGCGCTCTTCGTGACGCTTAACAGCGCGACGGATTTTTTGGCTACGAGCACGTTCACGTTTACGTGAGGTGTTGTCTTTGTTCAGATCAAGCATGGTTTCTTTTTCTGGACGAAGCTCTACCAATTCGCGTAGGTAGTTTACTTCTTTAAGATCAAGTTCCATCCAACCACCACGAGGCAGTTTCTTATCCAGATAGATATCACCGTAGCGAACACGTTTTAGACGGCTAACCGTCGTATCTTGCGATTCCCACAGACGGCGAACTTCACGGTTACGACCTTCGTTGATAGCAACATAAAACGTGTGGTTCATACCTTCGCCACCCGCATATACCACATCTTCGAAACGTGCCATACCATCTTCAAGTTCAACACCACGAACTAAGTTTTTCACTTTCTGTTCAGTTACTTCGCCGAAAACACGAACAAGGTATTCACGCTCAACCTGACGGCTTGGGTGCATAAGGCGGTTCGCCAGTTCCCCATCTGTTGTAAACAGCAGCAAACCTGATGTGTTAGCATCAAGACGACCTACTGAAATCCAACGAGAACCACGGATCTTTGGCAGACGATCGAAAACAGTGCGACGACCTTCTGGGTCGTGACGAGTACACAGTTCACCTTCTGGCTTGTAATAAGCCAAAACACGACAGATCACTTCTTCTTGTACCTTCGCAGACACAACGTGACCATCGATACGAACTACGCTGTTCTCATCTTCTAGTCTTTCACCAAGTTTAGCTACGACTCCGTTCACGCTAACGCGACCAGATTTAATTAACGATTCAATCTCGCGACGAGAACCGTGACCTGCGCGTGCTAATACTTTTTGTAACTTTTCGCTCATTTATCTACCTATGTGTCGTCTTCACAGACGTCGAGACCAGAATTGGTCTTCATTTTGCAAGTTACCCATGTAAATGGGATTTTTTCGGTCGGACATTATACGAGATTCTCCCATTTAATGTAAGTGAAATCGTCCAGATTCTCTCGTTAAAATCTCGCTCTAAAACTCACACTTAACTCATCATCTTCTCCAACTTAGTACTAAGCCGCACTAGGGTAGAACCGCACTATTATGGGTCTGTCCACACCTCTGAATTTTTGGTGCACCTGATAAAATTATCAAGGTTATAAGAAAGATAACTGTTCAGCTTGCTAGCTCCCTTAATCAGATAAAAAGGAATAATAAATGTCTCATACAAATCTTGACCTAAATTGGATATTTGGCACCTCAGAAGACGATAACATGACCGGAACAAAAGGCTCAGATACCAACGACGTTTTCGTCGGTTTTGGTGGCGATGATAAGTTTGTTGGTTTCGACGGAAATGACTATGTCTTTGGTTGCCGTGGTGACGACACTCTATTAGGCGGCAGAGGTGATGACTTACTGGCTGGTGGTTCAGGCGATGATTACTTGTCTGGCGGCTTGGGTAATGACTCTCTATTTGGTGGTTGTGGTGACGATACGATTTTCGACTACTCTGGCAACAACTTCATCAATGCCGGTTGGGGTGATGATACGGTCGTCGTTGGTGATGGCAACTCTGTGATTGCTGGTGGATGTGGTGATGACACGTTCGTAATGACAAACCGTCTTGCGGTTGGCGTTCCAGATCAGCCAGTTTCCTCAAACGACATTGAAGTGAAAGCAGAGATCCTAGACTTCAACATTTGCCACGATAAGCTTGTATTTGATATGGGTCTCGATACCAACGACGATGGTATTCGCGACACGTTCCTCGATTCCGCAGACGACCTAACGCTGTCATACAACGACTTTGGTTGGGCTGTGTTCTCTAGCGACGAGTTTAATGTGGAAGTAACGTTGAAAGGTATTGATGCGGGTTACATGAACTACATTGAGCACCACAATATCGATATCTTTGACTTCGCATAATCCACGAATGTGAACTTCTACTCATTGATTCAAAAATTAAAGGGAGGCGTCTTCGCCTCCCTTTCTTATTTAGCTTTGTGCTAATTTCGTATTTGCTTTTGAGTTGACGAGCTTACTCAAATGGCGCTGGGTCACCAGCACCTACGCGCGCTATCACTTGCTCACCATCACTAAAGTCAATCACTGTTGTCGGTTGCTCACCCAGATACCCACCATTAAGGATGACATCAACCGCGTGCTCTAATTTGTCACGAATATCCTCAGGGTCCGATTCCGTCACGTCACTACCTGGCAAAATTAGCGATGTTGACATCAACGGCTCTCCAAGCGCTTCTAATAAGTCCAATGCGATACGGTTATCTGGAACACGGATACCAATCGTTTTGCGTTTTGCGTTCATCAAACGACGCGGCACTTCTTTTGTGCCTTTGAAGATAAAAGTGTAAGGACCCGGTGTGTTGTTTTTCAGTAGTCGGAATGCCGAGTTATCCACTCGAGCGTACAGAGAAAGCTCCGACAAATCGCGGCACAACAACGTAAAGTTATGCTTGTCATCCAGACGACGGATCTGACAAATTCGTTCCAGCGCCTGCTTGTTCTCCAATTGACAGCCTAGTGCGTAACCTGAATCGGTTGGGTAAACCACCACACCGCCGTTACGAATGATTGCTACTGCTTGATTGATCAAGCGAGCCTGTGGGTTTTCTGGATGAACGTAAAAAAACTGGCTCATTGTAATTCCTCATTATCGAACCTCTCGGCTCTATATTTTTTATGGCGTTTCGACTTCGTCAGGTTGAGCATTCAACGAAGGATCAATACCCCAATCTTTCCAAACTGGTTCTACACCCGCAGGCAACCAGAGGTTTCTTCCCAACTCCATCCACGGTGACGGATAGTGAAAATCACTGCCTTGAGAAGCTAATAGTTTGTATTGTATAGCATAATCAGCCAAGTTGCGTCTTTCTTGTTGTGCTTGTTGGGGCTGAGCCACTTCCATAGCATCACCACCCGCCTCCACAAACGCAGCCAGCATTCGCTTCACCCACTTGGCGGTAAGTTGATATCGCCCTGGATGTGCTAAAACCGCTTGTCCACCAGCGGCATGAATCGCGTCGACAGCGTCTTTCATTGAACACCAGTTTGGTGGAACATAACCTGGATTGTTACGCGTCAAAAACTTCTTGAACACCATCTGCATGTTCTTTGCGTAGCCATTGTCCACAAGCCATTTAGCAAAGTGAGCTCGTGTGATTGGCGCATCACCGGCAATTAACTGAACTTCTTCGAGCACCCCATCGCGAGTGGCTTTCTGTAGACGCTCTGCAATCAGCTGCGCCCTTGCTACGCGATGCGTTTTCTGTTGCTGAATTAGCCCAACCAATGCTGGGCTTTCCGGATCAATATTCAAACCCACAATATGGATGTCTTTGTTCTGCCAAACAGTCGAGATCTCGATACCGTTAATGATTTTGAGCGGCAGATTATTTTCTTCAACGTATTGCTTGGCCGGAGCTAAGCCGTCAACCGTATCATGATCCGTGATCGCCAAAACCTCGATATCAAAACTTAGTGCCCGATCCACCAAATCACTCGGTGCAAATCGACCATCCGAGGCTGTAGTGTGGCTGTGTAAATCAATTCTCATCTTTTTGTCGTTTTAATGCTGTTTTGGGGTTGACTTTTTATCTCTGCACTAGTTAACTAGTACACAAATACGAAGTACCTATTTAAGGCTCACCATGTTACAAGAATTTAACCAAAACCAGAAAGCGAAAGTTGCGGTTCGTCTGAATAAGATGAATTCCGTAGACGTTGCTTGGTGGCGCACTTGGACAAGTTCTTGGTGGGCGAACGTGTACTTCTAGTTTAGAGAATTAAATGTCACAAAGCCCGCTACTTCAGCGGGCTTTTTGTTTTGTCGTCCATCTCACATTCAACTGCTTAAACATTCATCGAATATGACCAAAACTTGATTGGGTGAACGTTTGCTTTATGCGACTATGTACGGCAGGAAGATGTAAACAGCTATAAGGAGGTCTTGTGAACAAGGCCATTGAAATTAAGAAACTTGGACAGCTTGAAGTGCTAACGGCTTCCGTCCCTTATACTCAAGACCCGACTCGCTTGTTCCACACGCTATGTGAGAACAAAACTGACAGCCTATTGCTGGAATCTGCTGAAATCGATTCAAAGCAAGACTTGAAATCCCTGTTACTGGTTGATTCGGCAGTTCGTATCGTCTGCTTTGGTCACACTGTCACCATGCAAGCTCTCACGGATAACGGCAAAAACCTACTAGCACACTTAAACCAAAATGTCCGTGGTGATGTCTCTCGTCAATTTGACGTTGACACATTAACGCTAGAATTTACACAACCATGCGACACACTGGATGAAGATTCTCGTCTACGTGAAGCGTCATCTTTTGATGCACTTCGCTTGGTTCAACACAGCTTCGATATCTCAGAGCAAGACAAACACGCAATTTTCCTTGGTGGTCTATTTGCCTACGACTTAGTTGCGAACTTCGAACCGTTGGGCAATGCAGAAGCAACTAATCAATGCCCAGACTACGTGTTTTACGTAGCAGAAACGCTATTGGTTGTGGATCATCAGACAGAGTCTTGCCATTTGCAGGCAACTTTGTTTGTCGATGATTCTCAAAAGTCAGCGTTAAAAGCAAGAATCGAAGAAATCAGTACTCAATGTACTTCTCCTAAGCTGCTACCTAGTGCAGCCCAACTTGAGAATGTTCACGCTCAACCTAGCATCGAAGATAAAGACTTCTGCCAAATCGTTCGTGACCTTAAAGAGTACGTAGTGAAAGGCGATGTATTCCAAGTCGTACCATCTCGTCGATTCACGCTACCTTGCCCTTCTCCATTGGCGGCCTACAAAGAACTTAAACAGAGCAACCCAAGCCCTTATATGTTCTACATGCAAGATGAGCTATTCACTTTGTTTGGCGCATCACCAGAAAGTGCGCTTAAGTACGAAACCGATACCAACCAAATTGAAATCTACCCAATCGCAGGCACTCGTCGCCGTGGCAAGCGCCCTAACGGCGAGATTGATTTCGACCTAGATAGCCGCATCGAACTTGAACTGCGCACCGACAAGAAAGAAAACGCAGAACACATGATGTTGGTTGACTTGGCACGTAACGACGTCGCTCGTATTGCTCAAGCTGGCACTCGCCACGTAGCAGACCTTCTAAAAGTCGACCGCTACAGCCACGTAATGCACTTGGTATCTCGTGTGGTTGGTCAACTACGTGAAGACCTAGACGCACTGCACGCATACCAAGCGTGTATGAACATGGGCACGTTGACAGGCGCACCTAAGATTCGCGCAATGCAGTTGATTCGCGATGTAGAAGGCGCACGTCGCGGTAGCTACGGTGGTGCTGTGGGTTACCTAACTGGTGAAGGCACACTCGACACCTGTATCGTGATCCGCTCAGCGTACGTTGAGAACGGCATTGCTCAAGTCCAAGCTGGTGCTGGCGTGGTATTCGATTCTGATCCACAAGCGGAAGCAGACGAAACGCGCGGCAAAGCACAAGCGGTAATCTCTGCTATCCAAGCAGCGCATAAGTCACAATAAGGAATAGGGTTCAGAGATGGCTAATATCATTTTTATCGACAACTTTGACTCGTTCACCTACAACCTTGTGGATCAATTCCGCTCGCTAGGTCACTCAGTCAAGATTTACCGAAATAACATCCCAGCACAAACCATTGAACAAGCGGTGAACGAGCTTGAAAACCCAGTGGTTCTGCTATCGCCTGGTCCTGGTGCACCGTCAGAGGCAGGCTCAATGCCAGAGCTTATCCAACGTATGAAAGGCAAAGTGCCGATGATCGGCATTTGTCTTGGTCACCAAGCGATTGTTGAAGCGTACGGCGGTACCGTTGCTGGTGCAGGAGAAATCATTCACGGTAAGGTCTCCATGATGGAGCACCAAAACCATGCGATTTACCAAAACCTACCATCACCACTTGCGATTGCGCGTTACCACTCGCTAGTTGCGACCAAGGTTCCTGAGAGCCTAGCCATCACAGCAGAAGTGGATGACTTGGTAATGTCTGTTGTACATGAAGAAGATAAAGTTTGCGGGTTCCAGTTCCACCCGGAATCTATTATGACGACCTACGGAGCAACACTGTTGGCCAATGCCATTGAATGGGCACTTGAAGAACAAACTTCAGCGAACCCACTCACTGCTTAAAAAGCACTTGGCACATAAGAAATTTAGGAGAGGAAATATGGAAGCAATCATCAACCCTATTATTACTAAACTGTACGAGCAAGAATCGCTTACTCAGGAAGAGAGCCAACAGCTATTCGACATCATTATCCGTGGTGAACTAGACCCAATTTTGATGGCGTCAGCACTGACTGCACTAAAAATCAAAGGCGAAACACCAGATGAAATTGCAGGCGCGGCGAAAGCACTTCTGGCAAACGCAAACCCATTCCCTCGCCCAGATTACGATTTCGCAGATATCGTAGGTACTGGCGGCGACGGTCACAACACCATCAACATTTCAACCACTGCGGCGTTTGTTGCTGCAGCATGTGGTCTAAAAGTAGCGAAACACGGTAACCGCAGCGTCTCCAGCAAATCAGGCTCTTCTGACCTTCTTGATTCATTTGGTATCAACCTAGCTATGAGCGCAGAAGATACGCGCAAAGCGGTAGACGATATCGGTGTTGCTTTCCTATTTGCACCTCAATACCACGGTGGTGTGCGCCATGCGATGCCAGTGCGTCAAACCATGAAAACACGTACCATCTTTAACATTCTTGGCCCACTGATTAACCCAGCTCGTCCAAACATCGAATTGATGGGTGTTTACAGTGAAGAACTGGTTCGTCCTATCGCTGAAACCATGCTACAAATGGGTATGAAGCGCGCCGCGGTGGTACACGGCAGTGGCTTGGACGAAGTAGCAATTCACGGTGAAACAACCGTTGCCGAAATCAAAGACGGTAAGATCACAGAATACAAACTAACGCCTGAAGACTTCGGTCTAGAAGTACACCCACTAGAAGCGATCAAAGGTGGCGATCCTGAAGAAAACAAAGCGATCATTACCAATATTCTGACGGGTAAAGGTACAGACGCACAATTGGGTGCAGTGGCAGTAAACGTTGCTCTGCTAATGCGTCTATTCGGCCACGAAGATTTAAAAGCCAACACGCAACAAGCGATTGAGGCAATGAATTCAGGCAAGGCGTACCAATTGGTACAACAACTTGCCGCACACGCTTAAGGAATTGAAGAAGATGACTGACTTCAACACTCAGCAAGCTGACAACCTGTCTGAACACGTTTCTAAGAAAGAAGCAGAAATGGCAGAAGTACTGGCTAAAATTGTCCGCGACAAATATCAGTGGGTAGCAGACCGTAAGGTGTCTCAACCGCTAAGCACATTTCAGTCTGATTTGCTGCCATCGGACCGCAGCTTCTACGATGCTCTGAGTGGCGAAAAGACGGCATTCATCACCGAATGTAAGAAGGCATCTCCTTCTAAAGGTTTGATTCGTGATCACTTCGACTTGGATTACATCGCATCGGTTTACAACAACCATGCAGATGCCATTTCAGTCTTAACAGACGAAAAGTACTTCCAAGGTAACTTTGACTTTCTTCCTCAAGTGCGTGGTCAAGTCAAACAACCAGTTATTTGTAAAGACTTCATGGTAGATACCTACCAAGTTTACCTAGCGCGTCATTACAGTGCTGATGCTGTCTTGCTAATGCTGTCTGTCCTCAATGACGAAGAGTACAAAGCGCTAGAAGAAGCAGCACACAGCCTGAACATGGGTATCCTGACCGAAGTCAGCAACGAAGAAGAGCTTCATCGTGCCGTTAAGCTAGGCGCACGCGTTATCGGCATCAATAACCGTAACTTGCGCGACCTAAGTACTGATTTGAATCGTACTAAAGAACTGGCGCCGACAATTCGCGAATTAGCACCAAATGCGACCGTGATTTCAGAGTCTGGCATTTATACGCATCAACAAGTTCGTGATTTAGCGGAATACGCAGACGGCTTCTTGATTGGTAGTTCACTGATGGCAGAAGACAACCTTGAACTTGCAGTACGCAAAGTCACGTTGGGTGAAAACAAAGTCTGTGGCTTAACGCACCCAGATGACGCAGCAAAAGCGTATCAATCTGGCGCAGTATTTGGTGGCCTGATTTTTGTCGAGAAGTCGAAGCGTGCGGTTGACCTTGAGGGTGCTCGCTTAACCATGAGCGGTGCCCCACTGAATTACGTTGGCGTTTTCCAAAATCACGATATCGATTTTGTTGCTTCAGTCGCAACCTCTTTGGGCTTAAAAGCGGTGCAACTGCACGGGCAAGAAGACCAAGCTTACGTAAACCAACTCAAAGCCGAACTACCAGCAGCGGTAGAAGTTTGGAAAGCTTACGGCGTGACAGATGCGAAGCCAGAACTGCTTGCAGACAACATTGACCGCCATCTACTAGATGCGCAAGTTGGCACCCAAACTGGCGGAACCGGTCAAGTGTTCGACTGGTCACTGATCGGCGACCCAAGTCAAATTATGCTAGCGGGCGGACTGTCGCCAGAAAATGCTCAACAAGCAGCGACACTAGGTTGCTTGGGATTAGATTTAAACTCTGGTGTAGAAAGCGCACCAGGCAAAAAAGATTCACAGAAGTTGCTCGCGGCCTTCACCGCTATTCGCAACTACTAAAGCTGGATATCAGCTAAAAAATTTAAAGCTATTCGTAGCGAAAAATACGAGAAGGAATATAACGATGGCAAAACTGAATGCCTACTTTGGCGAATACGGCGGTCAGTACGTTCCGCAAATTCTAGTTCCAGCATTGGAGCAACTAGAGCAAGCGTTTATCGACGCGCAAGAAGATCCAGAATTCCGCAGCGAATTCATGACGCTTCTTCAAGAGTATGCGGGCCGTCCAACGGCTTTGACTCTAACTCGTAACCTAACCAAAGGTACGAAAACCAAACTGTACCTAAAACGTGAAGACCTACTTCACGGTGGCGCGCATAAGACCAACCAAGTGTTAGGTCAAGCACTGCTTGCGAAACGCATGGGTAAAAACGAAATCATCGCTGAAACAGGCGCAGGCCAACACGGTGTTGCAACCGCACTAGCGTGTGCACTACTTGGCCTTAAGTGTCGCGTGTACATGGGTGCAAAAGACGTTGAACGTCAAAGCCCGAACGTATTCCGTATGAAGCTAATGGGTGCAGAAGTCATTCCTGTCCACTCGGGTTCAGCGACACTTAAAGATGCATGTAACGAAGCGCTACGCGACTGGTCTGCAACTTATGAAGACGCGCACTACCTATTAGGTACAGCGGCAGGTCCTCACCCATTCCCAACCATCGTACGTGACTTCCAACGCATGATTGGTGAAGAAACGAAGAATCAGATTTTGGCACGTGAAGGTCGTCTTCCTGATGCGGTTATCGCATGTGTGGGCGGTGGTTCAAATGCGATTGGTATGTTTGCTGACTTCATCGAAGAAGAAAGCGTTCGCCTAATTGGTGTTGAGCCAGCAGGTAAAGGCATCGATACAGACCAGCACGGTGCACCACTTAAACATGGCAAAACGGGTATCTTCTTTGGTATGAAAGCGCCATTGATGCAAGATCCTAACGGCCAAGTTGAGGAGTCTTACTCTGTATCTGCGGGTCTTGATTTCCCTTCAGTTGGTCCTCAACACGCGCACCTAAACGCAATTGGTCGTGCAGAATACGACAACGTAACAGACGATGAAGCGTTAGAAGCATTCCAAGAGATTGCACGCCATGAAGGCATTATCCCTGCCCTAGAATCTTCTCACGCAGTGGCACACGCACTGCGTATGGCTCGTGAGAATCCTGAGAAAGAACAATTGCTGGTAGTCAACCTATCTGGTCGTGGTGATAAAGATATCTTCACTGTGCATGCCATCCTAGAAGAAAAAGGAGCGATCTAATGAGCCGTTATGAAAAGATGTTCTCGCGTCTAAACGAGAAAAACCAAGGCGCATTTGTACCGTTCGTAACGGTTTGCGATCCAAACGCAGAGCAGTCTTACAAAATCATGGAAACACTGGTTGAATCTGGCGCAGATGCCCTTGAACTTGGTATTCCATTCTCAGATCCGCTAGCCGATGGCCCAACCATCCAAGGCGCTAACATTCGCGCGTTAGACTCAGGCGCAACACCAGATATCTGCTTCGAGCAAATTGGTAAGATCCGAGCTAAGTACCCAGAGTTGCCTATTGGTCTTCTGATGTACGCGAACCTTGTTTACTCTCGTGGTATCGAGAACTTCTATGAGCGTTGTGCAAAAGCAGGCATCGATTCTGTTTTGATTGCAGATGTACCAACTAATGAAAGTGCCGAATTTGTTGCTGCTGCAGAGAAGTTTGGTATTCACCCAATCTTCATCGCACCACCAACGGCAAGTGATGAAACACTGAAGCAAGTATCAGAGTTAGGTGGCGGCTACACTTACCTACTATCTCGTGCAGGTGTTACTGGCGCAGAAACCAAAGCAAACATGCCTGTAGGTCACATGCTCGATAGACTGAACCAATTTGATGCGCCACCAGCGTTACTTGGTTTTGGCATCTCTGAGCCAGCACAGGTGAAACAAGCACTAGAATCTGGTGCCGCTGGTGCGATTTCTGGCTCAGCCGTGGTGAAGATCATTGAAGCGCACGTTGAGCAGCCACAAATCATGCTAGACAAGCTAAGTGAATTCGTTTCTGCTATGAAAGCAGCAACACAAAAATAACGTATTACTACTCGCATAAATATGAGATCGATTCCTTATTTACCATTCGGGATCGATCTTTTTTTTTAACATCCATTCTCTAAATTCCCCTCTTTCTTACCATATATTTTATAAACATCACCTAGTAAAAATATCAGCACGATCGATGGCAATCGTTTGCTTGTGATTAAAAAACTACCATTCATCAGTGAATTCCCGATCAGTTGATAAGTTTGTACGGAAATTGTATTGCTAATTGTGAATGATAAGTGTAAAAAGCAAGGCGATATAATTATCCAAATAATAACTTTATATTGGTGGGTAATTTTAGGATTTTACATTTTATTAGCACAGAGGTTATGGAAGTGTTAAACAAAAAGAGTTTGCTAAACAACATTGGCGTACAAGTCGTCATTGCAATGATCGTAGGTACTGCCGTTGGTGCCTTCATGGGTCAAAGCGCGACAGTATTTGCACCACTAGGTGCTATCTTCATCAACCTGATCAAGATGCTTGTGATCCCTCTGGTCGCAGTAGCGCTTATCTCAGGTGCAGCAGGTCTAGGCAATAGCCAATCTGCAGGTAAAGTGGGCTTGGTAACCCTAGGTTACTTTGGTCTAACGTCTGCCCTAGCTGTCGCACTAGCACTGTTTATGGGTGAAGTATTCCAACCAGGCATGGGCATCGACGTTTCTGGCGTTGAAGGTATGTTCTCAGCTGAATACGCTTCAAAAGGTGAATTACCTACTTTCTGGGCAACCATCACTGGTATGATCCCAACTAACGTTTTCCAATCACTAAACGAAGCGAACATCCTTCAGATCCTTGTGTTCTGTATGTTCTTCGGTATCGCGATTTCAAAACAAGAAAAATCACGTCGCGAGCCAATCATCAATGGTGTTAACTGCATCGTTGACGCTATGGTTTGGATGATCAACAAAGTGATGATCATTGCGCCTATCGGTGTATTTGGTCTGATGGCTGAAGCGGTAGGTACGTTCGGGTTTGGTGCCCTAATGGTGGTCTTCAAACTGTTCGTCGTTTACGTAGCGGCAATCCTAGTGTTCGGCTTCGTAGTTTACCCAGCAATGGTACATATCTTCACTAAGACATCGGCGAAGAAATTCGTATCAGCAATGAAGAAGCCACAAGCAGTTGCCCTTTCTACCGCCTCTTCAATGGCAACGCTGCCTGTAACAATGGATACGTGTGAGAAAGAGTTGGGCGTAAGAAACTCAACCGCTTCATTTGTTTTACCGCTTGGCGCAACCATCAACATGTCAGGTAACGCGATTTACTACGGCCTAGTGGCAATCTTCTTTGCGCAACTGTTCAACATCGACCTAGGCATGGGCGCTTACGTTGCGATCATCGTCACTTCGACACTGGGCGCAGTAGGCCAAGCAGGTGTTCCTGGTCCTTCATTCCTAGTAGTCGCGGTACTGCTTGCTGCTGGTATTCCAATCGAAGGTCTCCCACTATTGTTTGCGCTTGACCGTATCTTCGACATGATTCGTACCGCACTAAACATCACAGGTGATGCAGCATGTGCCGTTATCGTGGATGCACTTATTGAAGAAGAAGCACAACAAACTGAGCTTCAAAAGCAAGAAGCATAATTTAAATTAACGCTCATTCAAGCCGCTCCATCGAGCGGCTTTTTTTACGATAAACCTGCCTTAGGTAACCGTTTAAATAGAAACTAATGGCATATTTTGTTTTAAATGATATAAGAGCGGCATAAATAAAAAACCATAAACCTTGGCTAGGTTATCTCATGAATTTTACGTCGTCTTTAGGGGTGCTATCTGCGAGCAGCATGCCTATTGAAAAAAAACAGCTCGCGCTGATCAATGCGGTTCTTAGTGGTTTCGATACGCAAGAACGTCAAGTTATATTCCAATCCGTTACTGACTACCGAAGAAATCAACTCATTGCACTCTTCCCAGAACATAAGGCTAAGAGCTTTTCAGTGCTGTTTGAATCGATGGACTATCGTGATTTAGTACAACGTTACCCTTCCACCTTATCGCCTTACATTACGGCGTTAGAGCTTGTCGCATCTCAGTGCTTTACGCACTGGCTGGAGTTTTGGTGTGAATGTGAAATTGCAGCAATCAAGACGAAGCCTCCTGTACAGGAAATCTCTACAATAAGTACCAAACTGCCCTTTGAAGATAGCGCTTATTACGGTGCCATGATTGAACGCATAGAAGATGCTCAACTTATGGTAAAAACACCCTCTCACTCTCAAGCGATATCACTGAGTGATGCAGTCACGTTAAGTAATCTTGAGCTTTTTATACAAGGTGAAAAGTGGTACGAAATGCTGCCGTTACTGTCGCTGTCGCAAACAGGGAAGCACTTTATATTACTAAAACATCCAGACAATGAAGCGGTCCCTACCCTTGTTGCCTCTGCTTTGGTTCAGGATTGGGCTATTCACAACCGTTGGTTGAGCTACGCACCACAATTTAGCAACGAACAATGGCACTACTGTTTACCAAACCATGGGTACGAAGAACTAACGCGATTACAGCTTTTTACATCATCTACACTGTTAAAATGTTACTCTCTCCCAGAATTTGATCGCGAATTCAAGTTACTATTATCCGATACACAATCTGTGTGTGAAGTCCTGCGCTTGACAGTAAGTGGAAATGCCCAGCAGAAACTCTACTTTCTCTACCTTGCACAAAAAGAGCTAATGAACGTACTGTATCAAGCTGGTTATAAAGTAGGCTTCACCATCATTGAGCAACCTTTCATGCTCAACTTTTATCAGTCGATCGATAAGAAAGCGTATTTCCATTCTGGATATTGCGATCTCAATAATGACGGCAAAGAAACTTACCGGGGATTCTGGAATTTCGAAATGATGGTCAAAGCATTCAATCAAACCGATTTCCGCGCCTACAAACGCGCAGTGAGAGCTAACCGAAAACGAGCGTCATCCGAAAGGGATGAATATGTTTGATTTCGGTTTAGAGACAATCATCTACGCAAAAGCCATTACGCTACTTGCCACGGTAGCAGTGGTTTTTATGTGGCTGATTTACTACTGCTTTCGCTTAAAACAAAAAAACGAGGTTATCTTTGGGACGCATCACGCGCCTTACATTGCTTACTCTGTTTGCATCATTGCTTGGATAAGCAGCAATGCGTATTTCCATACCGAGCTCTTGCCTGATTTGGGGCCGGATGTCGGCATCTTTATGGCAAAGTTTGCTAACCTTGCGTCCTTCTTCGCATTTGCGTTCGCCTATTACTTTTCTTGCCAACTCTCTGCCGAGCAAAGAAAAAGCAAAGTACACCCTTGGCAACAACTGATCTTCGTCACCCTGACGGTCTACTCATTATTTATCAACTTACAACCGAACTTAACGGTAGAGCATGTCGAAATCGTTGGACCTAGTGAGTTTGTCATTGAGTTTGGCCCACAGACCTCCTACTTCTTCATAGGTTTGGTAAGTTTCGTTGTGCTCACTTTGGTCAACTTAGTCGCCATGCGCGCTAACAGCAGCAGACTAACGCTAGCCAAAACCAACTACATGATCGCAGGCATCTTGGTGTTCATGCTATCAACGGCAACCATACACCTTGGCATGACTTACTTCATGGGTGACTTTTCACTGACTTGGCTACCACCAGCGTTGTCTATCAGTGAAATGTTATTCGTAGGTTATGCGCTACTCACCTCACGTTTTTATAGCGTCAAATACCTCGCATACATGTCACTCAGCGCATTGCTCGTATGCGCGATATTCGTTTTGCCTTTAGGTGCAATCTTCATCCCAATGACAGATAGCAAACAATGGTTAATCGCCACACCAATCTGCGCCCTAATCGGCATTACTTGGCATCTACTTTATAAACGAGTAAGCCGTTATTCATCGTTTTTGATTTACGGCAATAAGAAAACACCCGTGCAACAAATCTTAGCGCTTGAGGATGAGTTCAAACTGTCGATTGATGATGCGATGAGACGTTTGGGAATATTACTGCAAATCCCGAACGACAAGCTCCGCTTGGTGACCAGTAATTACACTGAGACATTTTACGAAGACTACTTGTCGTCAAACAAATCTGTCTTAGTGTTAGACGAACTCTCTGACGAGATTGACTATGCAAGCTCATCAAAGGGCTCCGTAAAAGCCTTGTACGAAAAAATGAGTTCAAACAATACGGCTTTGGTTATGCCACTCTTCGGGCAAGGCAAATCCGTGACGCACCTATTGGTCTCACCACATAAGATCAACAATCAGTTGTTCTCAAATGAAGAGATCTCCGCGTTGCAAACCTTGCTTACACGTGTTCAAAGCACCATTGAGGCCGATCGACGTATTCGTCAAAGCCGTGCGCTGGCTAACTCAATTGCCCACGAAATGCGTAATCCTCTCGCTCAAGTTCAATTGCAATTTGAGGCTCTGAAGCAGCATATTGAAAACCAAGCACCGATTGAGCAGATAAAAATTGACATCGAAAATGGTCAGGCGGCCATCCAACGTGGCCGTCAGTTGATTGATATCATTCTTCGGGAGGTCAGCGACAGCGCCCCTGAACATGAGCCCATTGCCCTCTCTTCAATTCATAAAGCGGTCGATCAAGCGGTCAGCCACTACGGTTTTGAAAATGAGAAGATAATTGAGAGAATTCGTTTACCACAACATACTGATTTTGTGGCCAAGCTAAATGAGACCTTATTTAACTTCGTTATTTTTAACCTCATTCGTAACGCAATTTACTATTTTGATTCCTATCCAGATAGTCAAATTGAAATCAGCACCAGTACTGGGGCTTATGAAAACGTGCTTGTGTTCCGCGATACCGGTCCTGGTATCGACGAGACCATCTCTCACAAAATCTTTGACGACTTCTTCTCTTACCAGAAAAGTGGTGGTAGCGGCTTGGGGCTTGGTTATTGCCAACGCGTAATGCGTTCATTTGGCGGGAGAATTGAGTGCCACTCAAAACTGGAAGAGTTCACCGAGTTTCACCTTTATTTCCCTGTTGTCCCTAATGCGCCAAAAGCTGAAACCTTACGTACGCCTTATTTCACGGATTGGAAGAATAGTCACACTGAACAAAAAGCCAAATCGAACGTAAAAATAGATAAGAACGCACCAACCGTACTCATCGTTGATGATAAAGAAGTGCAACGAGCATTAGTGCAAATGTATTTAAACCAACTTGGTGTGAATAGCTTGCAAGCCAAGAACGGAGAGAATGCGGTCGAACTGTTTGAAGCTAACCACATCGATTTGATATTAATGGATGTGCAAATGCCTGTAATGAATGGATTTGAAGCCAGTGAAAAGATAAAAGCGCTATCGCCTAACACGCCTATCATTGCGCTCTCAGGAGAGTCTGGAGAACGCGAGCTTGAAATGATTGCCAAGCTCATGGATGGGCGTTTGGAAAAGCCAACGACTTTAAATGCCCTCAGGCATGTCCTGAACAACTGGCTCAACAAAGACACCGCGTCGAATTCTTTCGAAATTGAGAATGAATAATTGGCATCTGATATGCATTACTGAAGTACAAACAAATTATCCATAGATTCAAGCCCTCTCTTTATTAGCGGGGAAACTTGATAAGGAGATGACCATGATGCTTCATCGACATACTTATTACGGCTTGATTCACCACGGTATTAAAACCTTACTTTTAGACCGTGTTGGACACTATACAGAAGAAGAATACCATCAGTACCTCAACCTGATGACGGGAAAATCAACCTGCTTCACCATGTCCCATGACGAACTAGAAGCAACAGTCGATAACCTGTTACGCGAAGGCTATTTGGAAGATGTGAAAAACCTCATCACTCGTTACCAAAACGTTGCCTGAACCTCTTCGTTCTGTCCAACAAAATAGCCGCTGAATGCGGCTATTTCTTTCCTCTATATTCTATAATTATTCACATTGCCTCAGATTCCGCTAGACTGTCCTCAACTCAATAACTAGGTAGTTTTTTGCATCATGAAGCAAATCCTTGATTTTATTCCACTCATTGTCTTCTTTGTCCTATACAAGATGCACGATATCTATGTTGCGACAGGCGCGCTTATCATCGCAACGGCTATTCAAATCGTGTTGACGTTTGCTCTATACAAGAAAGTAGAAAAGATGCAATTGGTTACTTTCGCAATGGTGGCTATCTTCGGTGGCATGACCATATTTTTCCACGATGACAACTTCATCAAATGGAAAGTAACCATCATCTATGCACTGTTCGCTGTTGGCTTAGCCGTAAGTCATGCTATGGGCAAGTCCGCGATCAAAGGCATGCTTGGTAAAGAAATCACTTTGCCTGAAGCGGTCTGGACCAAAATCAACTGGGCATGGGTTGGCTTTTTCTCGTTCTGTGCCGGCCTAAACGTATACGTAGCGTTTAAGCTCCCACTCGATGTGTGGGTTAACTTCAAAGTGTTCGGTTTACTGATCGCGACATTCGCTTACATGATCGCTACGGGCTTCTACATCTATAAGCACATGCCAAAAGATCAAAAAGAGAAGAAAGAAAACTCATCCGATGTTTCGGTTGATGATTAAAAGCTCAATTTTGCTATAATCTTCTTACATTGATTATTTACAGCGACCTCAGGGTCGCTGTTTTGTTGTTTGCGCCAGAAATCTTGGTGCATTATTTGCTCCATTTTTGAGCTTAATAAAGATTGTAGGATGTCATCATGAATCAAGAAGGTCATACACCAAAAGGCCAATTATTGCTTCGCACCCTTGCTATGCCCGCTGATACTAATGCCAATGGCGATATCTTCGGCGGCTGGATCATGTCCCAACTCGACTTAGCTGGCGCGATTCTGGCTAAAGAAATCTCCTTAGGCCGAGTTGTTACTGTCTCGGTTTCTAGCATCACATTTAAAAAACCTGTCAGCGTCGGCGATGTTGTCTGTTGTTACGGAGTATGCTCAAAGATCGGCAGAACTTCGATGAGTGTAGACCTAGAAGTATGGGTGAAGCCTGTTAAAGTCGACGGTGTAGAAGAGCGCTTCATGGTTTGTGATGCCACATTCAACTATGTTGCGATCGATAGCGAAGGTAAACCACGCCCAGTTCAAAAGTAATAACTTGGTTTAATATAACGAATTGCTAGGAACAACCTCACAAATTCCATTGTTGACTTGTGAGTGGCACAAAAAAGGCGTTAAATTAGGACTTTACCCTACCAATTAAGGAAATATGCTATGTGGTACGTCATTTTTTCTCAGGACATCGAGAACTCATTAGAAAAACGTCTGAGTGTTCGCCCTCAACATCTTGAGCGCTTGCAGCAACTTCAAGACGAAGGACGTCTACTCACTGCAGGTCCAATGCCAGCCATTGATTCCGATAATCCGGGTGAAGCAGGCTTTACTGGCTCGACAGTCATAGCAGAATTTTCCTCTTTGGAAGAAGCTCAAACATGGGCTGATGCCGATCCATACATTGCAGCGGGCGTTTACGAAAATGTCATCGTAAAACCGTTCAAGAAAGTGTTTTAAGTTATGAAAAAATTACTGTGTCTTTTCCTCGTATTCGGTGCACTAGCAGGTTGTTCATCAAGTGATGACAAGCAACATCAACTTGAGTTGATGGCTTCTAACCGCGCTGGTGTTCTTTCTGCAGGTTTACCGCTTGAATACGGTCCATTAAAAATCTTACGCATTTCTTCCAACAAAAATGTGGTTGAGATGATGATGATTTATAACGATGATGCGCTTGGTGCCAAGCCGTTAAATCAAGTAGTGAACACCAGTATATACACTTACTGCAATACACCAGCGGTGCGTGAGCAAATTGATATGGGCTTGATGTACCGAATCAAAGTACGCAACTCCCGCGGCCAATTAATGGCGGATGAGTTGGTGTCAGCGCAAACATGCAGCGCAGGTCAAAAAGCACAGTAATACGCGACTCAATCTTCTTGAGTTAGACGCTCGATAAAATAAAAAAGCGAGGATAGATATCTTCGCTTTTTTGTTTCTGCGGCCAGTTTGAAAAACTAAGCGCTTATACGAGTTCAGCTCTGAGCTTCTTAGCAGCAGAGACAAGGTTACCTAATGCGGCTTCGGTTTCTGCCCAACTACGCGTTTTAAGTCCACAATCAGGATTCACCCACAAGCGTTGCGCCGGTATTTTTTCAGCTGCTTTCTTGAGTAAGCCTTCAATCCACTCCTCCGTTGGAATGTTCGGAGAATGGATGTCGTACACACCCGGACCAATTTCATTCGGATAATTAAAGTCTTCGAACGCTTTCAGCAATTCCATATTGGATCGCGATGTCTCGATTGTAATCACGTCAGCATCAAGCGCGGCAACTGAATCAATGATTTCGTTAAACTCGCTATAGCACATGTGAGTATGAATTTGCGTTTCTGGTTTTGCGCTAGCCGCAGAGATCTTAAACGCATCGACGGCCCAATTTAGGTATTCTTTATGGTCACGCTTCTTCAGTGGTAAGCCTTCACGAATCGCTGGCTCATCGATTTGAATAATGTTGATACCCGCCTCTTGCAAGTCAGAGACTTCATCACGAAGTGCAAGGGCCAACTGGTCTGCAATTTCTTTGCGAGTAATGTCTTCACGTGGGAATGTCCAACACAGAATCGTCACTGGACCGGTCAACATGCCCTTCATTTGCTTGCTGGTCAACGATTGTGCATACGTCGACCATTCCACCGTAATCGGTTTTACCCGCTCAATATCTGCGACCACAATCGCTGGTTTGACACAACGAGAACCATAGCTCTGTACCCAACCAAGTTGAGTGGTTTGGAAGCCCGCCAGATTTTCAGCAAAATACTCCACCATGTCATTACGCTCAGCCTCACCATGCACAAGAACATCAAGATCGAGCGCTTCTTGGCGTTTCACCGCATCAGCGATGTGTCCTTTCAATGCCTGTTTATAATCTGATTCTGAAAGTTGACCACTGCGGAACGCACTTCTCTGAACCCGAATTTCTCCCGTTTGTGGGAAAGACCCGATAGTCGTAGTCGGCAAGAGTGGCAAGCCAAGCACTTCAGCTTGGTGTACGGCACGCTCTTCATAAGGTGCACTGCGCTGACTGAGCGCCGCCGTGATTTGGTTCAAACGAGACTGAACGTGTGGTTTGTTAACATGTGAAGCGGCTTTACGATCTTTAATGGGTTGACTATACGTATCACAAGCTAAAATCGCATTTTGGTCTCCATCAAGCGCACGGCCAAGCAAGGCAACTTCCGTTACTTTTTGTTTGGCGAAAGAAAACCAACTTTTTACTTCTTCACTTAACTCCGTTTCTAACTCTAGGTCTACCGGGCTGTGTAGCAATGAACACGAACTGGCTACCCATAAATTGTCGCCAAGTATCTCTTTAACTGGCTGTAAGCGCTCTAATTGAGAACTTAAATCCGATCGCCACACATTACGTCCATTCACCACGCCCGCAGACAATACCCAGCCACTAGGCAGTTTTGCTACCACTTCTTCAAACTGCTCAGGCGATGCAGATAAATCGACATGAAGTCCATCAACATTAAGCTCGATGATTTTATCCAACGTGTCCGTGACCGAATCAAAATAAGTGGTTAACAACACTTTTACGTCACTACGAATGACCTGATAAGCTAGCTTGAACGCGTCCAACCATTTACTTTCCAGCTCAAGCGAGAGAATCGGTTCGTCAATTTGTACCCATTCCACACCTTGACTAGCAAGTTTAGAAAGAATTGCTTGATACGCGGAGAGTAGCCTTGGCAATAAAGTCAAACGATCAAAATCTTCTTCCACTTCCTTACCTAGATAGAGGTAACTGAGCGGCCCAAGCAAAACAGGTTTTACTTTGTGGCCGGCTTTGACTGCCTCATTCACTTCTTCAAAAAGCTGTGGCCAACTGACTTCAAACGTATCATCCTTGCTGAACTCAGGCACAATGTAATGGTAATTGGTATTAAACCACTTCGTCATATCAGAGGCTGCCGCCCCCCCACAGTCGCAAGCAGATTGAGATTGACCACGACCGACTTTAAATAGTGTGTCTAAATCTGGAAACCCACTTGCGTGTCGCTTTGGTACATGTCCCAATAACAATGTTGTGGTTAAGACATGATCGTACCAAGCAAAATCACCCGCAGTTGTGAAGCTCAAACCCGCCTCTGTTTGTGTGTTCCAGTTTTGTGCTCGCAAGCTTGCCCCTGCTCGCTTAAGCTCCGCCTGATCGATTTCACCACGCCAGTATTTTTCCTGAGCAAACTTAAGTTCTCGTTTTTCACCAATGCGTGGGTAACCAAGAATATGCGTTGTCGTTGCCATGTCCGTATTCCTTATTCAGTGTCTGATGTTGAGGTCAGAGCATCGAGAGAAAACCTATCAAGATGTCTGGATGGCTAAAACTATCGCTCTGGCAACCGCATTGAACAACATCCAATTATTCAACTTGTTTATTAAAAAATTTCATATTGAGCGATCTCACTCGCACTAGACTAAAACAAATGGACGTCTAGACGTTTACATATCCATTTTTTATGGGTAAGTTAATAAAGCTCATGGCAGACATAAAAGGATGAATGGGATTCATGATAGAGTTGAAACACTTACGCACACTCACTTCACTAAGGGATACTGGTTCATTAACGGCAACCGCAACCGCTTTACACCTGACGCAATCTGCCCTTTCTCATCAAATCAAAGATCTTGAATCTCGTATTGGTGGGCAGCTTTTTTTGCGCAAAACCCGCCCCGTTAAATTCACTTCAGAAGGTGAAATTTTGCTTCGTCTCGCTGATGAAATCTTGCCGAAACTCGCCAAAGCAGAAAACGAGCTTGCAAGCTTGAAAGAGGACGTGAACGGTCGTTTGCACATGGCGATTGAGTGCCACTCTTGCTTCCAATGGTTAATGCCAGCACTGAAGGAATACCAATTAACTTGGCCAAGTGTGACGCTCGATTTCTCTTCCGGCTTCGGTTTTGAACCTCTACCAGCCCTGTTGGCTGGCGAGCTTGATTTGGTCATTACATCAGACATTCAGCCACGCTCCGAAGTCCATTATGAACCGTTGTTTGACTTCGAAATGCGCTTGATTACTTCGACTAGCCACCCATTAGCGAACAAAAACGTCATTGAGCCTGAAGATCTTGCTGATCAAACCATGCTTTCTTATCCAGTACAGAAACAAAGATTGGATGTGGTCAAACACTTCTTACACCCTGCGGGAGTTGAGCCAGCCAAGTGGAAACAAGCGGACAACACGTTAATGCTCGTACAAATGGTGTCAGCAGGATTGGGGGTAGCAGCATTACCAAATTGGGCGATTTCTGAGTTCTCGCGCCAAGGTTTGATTACCAGCATGCCTTTTGGAGAGGGGTTATGGCGTAGATTGTTCGCAGCAACACGTAACTCAGAAAAAGAGAAGCGTTACTTACAGGCTTTCTTTGCAACAGCTCGCCAGCAATGTAAAAGCCACCTTGATGGGATCAAGATGGCTTAAAGATCGACAATTGAAACGAAACTAACGTTCGTAAGATTTAAATTGATTGGTCAGTGGGTCATATTGATAGCCAAGCATATCGAGCTTGCCCACTACCGATTCCACATCCATCTCGTACATCGATACCAACTCTTCAAAGCTATCACATTCTAAGCGCAGCTTTTCATTAACGATACCCAACAAGATAATGCTGTCCCAGTTACTTACGTTGCTTAAATCCATCGCGACACTCCTCTAAGACAAGGTATTTGACCCCAATTCCGTTGAGCACGTGCGTCAAGACTCTCTCGAAATGAATGAGGCTATAACTAAAGCGTAGACTTAATCGAATGTTTTGAAAGTGAGCTCGATCTAAATCCCGAGCTCACAAAAAGAAAAGAAGACAGAAGTGTTAGTTCGTTCGGTCTATGCCCCCAATAGGAACAGCCCCTGTAAGCTTGTCATTGAAGCCAAAGCAAGAAGCAACGCTGCCGCCAATTGCACTTTGTTTGGCGCTTTATGAGTGAAGAGATGCCAGCACCAAACCACGATTGCCATAATCAGCATCGCCAGTGACGCTAGAATATGTTGTGTCACGCCATTCAATGTCGCTTCATCCAACTGATAAGCAGAAAACAACGTCATCACGACCAACAGCATACCCGAAACAACACCCGTAACCGGTAAGATTCGGTGAAATGCTTGCAAGCGGCTACGTGCGATAACTAGAAGTAACTGCGCAAACACGGCACCTAAGAAGAAGATCATCAATGCCACTGAAGCGCTTGCCGCCCAATGCGGTTGCTCAAATAGTTGAATGCTCACGTACGCGAACGCCAAACCGTTCGCTAGATGCAGAGCCCATAATGGCCCTTTCTCACGTGTCTTCTTAGTCTGAACTTGAGAGTAAAAATAAAAGATCGCGAATACGATCATGAAAGCTTCAATACGAAGCGACGCCACTGCCAACCAAAGTACGCCAATTGATGGCAACATCTTATGCAGGCGACCACGTTGACCAGGGCAGATATCACCCTTAATCAAAAGTAAGGTCAACAGCGCTTGGGCGCCAAATAGCATTGGAGGAAAAGTTAACAGCAATTGTTGAATCATGTTGAATGCAAACTCAAAAGTCATTTTGGGGTGGCGATAATAGCAAATCACCTAATGGTCGACTAGCCCGTAACTTCACCACTCGCTCGCAGAGTTCACAAGTCAGCATCTCTTGAGGGGCTGATTCGCTTTCCGTGTTAGCATCGCCGCGAAATAGCCGTCAAACCTGCTATTTAATCTCTCCGCTTGAACTTTACATTTTGCAATAAAATGAAAGTGTAAAGTCAAAAACAACATGAAAAACAGAACGCTCATCTCTATTCTCTTTTGTCTATTTTCGTTAACAGGCTGTGATTTCAACAAAGATCCAGTTCTCTCCCTATCATACGAAGAGTCCACGGTTTCTCATGAGTTAGTCATTCACGCTGAATCTCAGTCACTACCCAAAGGGGATAAGCTCTATTTACGCGCTCAACTTCTTGACTCAGAGAATAACAGTTGGCTTACCGAAACAGATACCGTGATTTGGAATAGCTCGAATGAGAAGGTCGCGACGATTAACTCAAGCGGCTTATTGCTTGCGAAATCACAAGGAGCCACAACCATCACCGCATCAATAAATAAAGATGGTCTCGCCTTCTCTGTAAGCTTAGAAATCACAGTATCCGAAGCAATGCTCTCAAAATTAACTCTCGTATTGGCAAACGAAGGTTCAACACCTAAAGGCTTAACGCTTCCCTTTCAAGTCATGGGGGAATATTCAGATGGAAACCGCATTGATTTGACTGACTCTTCGGAACTTCAGTGTCATATTGCAGACTCTACTGTCGCCCAACTCACACTCGGGAATCCAGCCAACCTCATCCAAGGAATGAGTGTAGGGAATACTGTACTTAACTGCACATATGGAGATACCGCCTTAGAAGCAGGTAAGAAAATCTCTATCAGCAAAGCCATACCTGTCGAATTGTCCCTTAGCCTAGAGCATTCAGAACTGCCTGTCGGTTCGAGCTCTCAAATACTCGCGTTCGCTAAATTTTCAGATAGTTCAACGCAAGAAATTACAAACTCGCCGGAGCTCCATTTAGACATCAGGGATCGCTCGCTGGCATCTATTATTCAAGAACAAGATCAAACCCAATTATTTGCTACCTCTACTGGGACAGCAATCTTGACGGCGAAAATTAAAAACACAGAGCTGTCCGACGAAGTATCAGTCGTCATTACTCCTGCTGAGTTTTCTACACTCAATGTAACCCTCGAGAAAGATGAAATACCTTTGGGCCTTTCAACGCATGTTCAAGCACTGGCAGAACTTACAGACCAATCCACTATCAATGTCACACGAGACCCTCGAGTGATTTGGTCTGTGCTCCCTGTAACCATTGCTCGAATAGAGACAAAAGAGAACAAACTGACCATCAAAGCGCTTAAACCTGGTCAAGCGACGCTCATTGCCTCGCTGAACGATGGACAAATACGCTCGCAAGTACCGTTTAGCGTATCCGAACCTGTCGTGACCAAACTTAGTTTATCTCCCAATGTCGATTCATTGCCTAAAGGGTTATCTCATTCATTTCAAGCTTGGGCCACATACTCGGACGGTTCCATTGCCGAAGTTACGTCTGCCTCAGAATTTCAATGGAGCGTAGATAATACAGACATCGCGACATTTGAACTTAGTCCTCATAAAGGAATGATAACGGGCATTCAAGTTGGTGAAACCAACATAACAGGTACACTTTCTGATAGATGGCGTCGTACCGCTACATTAACGGTTTCAGATGCTATCGTTACCGAGATCAGCTTTGATGAAACTGAGCTTTCTTTACCCGTAGGGCTAGAGCATCCTTTGAAAGTAAACGCCCTATTGTCAGATGGAAGTGTCATTGATATTTCGAACTCTCCTGAGATTAGCTTTATTGTTAGCAATAAAGAGTTTGCCGATTTTGACGACCAAGAAAGAAATGTGGTTGTCGGAAAGAATATGGGCTCGACCACAATTACAGCACTCGCTAAATTTAATTCATTAGAACATCAAAACCATATGACATTATTCGTCATGCCTCCCGTAATAAAACGACTTTCTCTAGAATCAACATTTACAGAAATAACGGCTGGTGTTCCTCTGGTACTGCAAGCTATCGCAACCATGACCGATGGCTCTGAGGTTAACGTAACAAACAGCTCAACATTAGATTGGAGCGTCGAACCCGTTGGTAGCGCAGAGCTTACTCAATCAACAGAAGGGATAACGCTTACCGGAATTGAAAAAGGTGAAATAAAAGTCTCTGTTACTGCGGAGTCTTTTCCCTCAACGGTCACAACTCAGAAAACATTCACTGTTGTCCCTAAGGACTATACGATTACATTGGTAGAAGAAGCGATATCTCCTCTAAGTCGCTCCGTTTTCGAAGGTTATGACATCGATGATATAAAAATTAGGCATAACGGTTTAACAAACTTTGATTTGTTGAACACAACACCACGCTACTTGAATAATCCTTTAGTCAGAGTCAATCAACATCACTTTCGCATTACGGGGGTTGTCTCACCATTTAAAGCTGTGAATTTTGAACTGCCAGAATGGTTTGATGAACCCATCGCTTCTGCTTATTTCGTTGATGAGCAACCATTGTTCAAAGCACATATACGAGCTTATGCCGACGTCAGACAAAATGACGACAAATACGCACAGCCAACGACAGAAAACGTTTATCAATATGAAAAAGAGTTGCGTGGCTTCAAACAGTTAATGAATAACTATGACTATAACCATCGGTTTATCGGCTTCATTCAAAGCTATATGAATTCAAGAACCCGCATGATCCGGCATGAAGATCATTGGTGTGAAGTAGAAACGCTACTGACATCAACTCGTTCAATAGAAAGCAGTTCTGACCACTTTGCTAAATTCAAAGGTAACGATACTTCACCACATACATTGAAACACGTAAGTCTTATCGCAAATAAGCCGAGTGCGACCTACATGATGCTGACCCGAGAAGCCAACGGCGTCGCAACGGTTGGAGATGGGTGGTTGAGCGTACGTGATTTTAGGTTGTTTTCTGAAGGGGCTACATCACCTAAAACAACCTACCTACACGAAAAGATGCACAACCACGGCTTCGGTCATAAAGGAGGAATGACCTATGGCTACCCCGCAGAGACTGGCAAGTTTGTGAATCAATCTTGGACACAGTTTTACGAAGATGGCGCGGTTGAGGCATCAACACCCACACTAGCAAGCCAATACGAACTCAAAGATCTGGGTAAACAGTTTAAGTTGGAGATTTCATTTTTAGATAAGAGCACATCGGTGCCATCAAACCGACATATTGATAAGTTCATCTTACTCACCACTTCTTTGGCTAAATTAGAACGTAGCTATCTAATTGATCATAATAACAATGCCATCGAAATTTACCCAGAACTCGACTCTGGTTATGATCACACGTATTTGTTTAACAATATTGAGCCAATTCAACCTCAAAGCATAAGTGAGGCGAACTCTGAACCAGTCGCGTCAAAACTCATTTTTGTTTTTGACAAACCAGAACAAGCAAATACAAACAACATCCCTACGTCTATCATCTTTATCGGTGGTAACGGGGAAGATACAAAGCAACAAGCGAACCTCGTAATCAACTACTCAGGTTCAGGAGGATTTGTCAGCAAAGATGGACAGTTCGTCTATCTAACCAAGCAATGGAATAAAAATGACAATAACGTCTTCACCAATGAAGTAAATACACTCTCACCAATTGAAGCGGAACAGTTCTGCAAAGAGAAAGGACTCAACCTAGGAACATTAAAACCATTTCGCTCAAGAGATATGATGGATTTTCAAACGAAATATCAGAAATACGGAACTCAAGTGGGGCTGTCGTACGAAACTGGTACACCAATGGCCATCTCAGTACCAACCACTTACCGACCAAATACTATTACAGAAGTAGAAAAAGGTGCCGTAATTGTATGTAATGAGCAGTGAACTGAATGAAAGCAGCATTGAGCACTTTTACCAGTCCCCAACACTGCCCATATAAAAGAGCGATGCAACTAATACTAGCTCTTTGCCAGATAACTCAACGCATCTTCTTGAGTTAACAAACCACGGTACTGATTTTGTGAATCACAAAGTATCCATGGAAAGGCCGTTCCTGCTGTCACTAGCTCTCGAACGGTCGAGACAGGCAAGTTCGCATCCACCAGCTCAAACTCTGTACTCATGATTTGATTCACTGGTCGCTTCCAAATCCTATTCTCACGTTCCGATTCCAAATCAGTCCCCATCGTTGGTGTTAAGTGCAAGTTGATTTGAGCTTTAGTAATCAAACCAACGCATTGCTTCTCATTAATGACCACCAAAGGCGCCGTCGGGCTCAAGTTCATGTACTCAACGGCGAGTGACAATGGCTCACCCGGATCAAGTCGACGAACATCGGTATGGCTGAGAGACATTAGTGGTGCATCTTGCGTCGGTTTTACTTTCACGTTGTTAAAGTGCTTTTTGTGACACTGTGGCTTGTCCAGTAGCACCACAGGTACCGCTTGAGAAAACAAAAAACCCTGCATAAAATCAACACCAAGGTCTGCAAGCTCTGTTAGTTCTTGTTGCGACTCAACCCCTTCAGCAACCACTTTCACGCCAAGCTTGTGTGCTAACTCAGTGATCATTTTGACGATGTTGTAACGAGTGCTCCCTTCTTCGATACCTCTGATAAATTTTCGATCTATTTTGAGCAGATCAAACTGCCCTTCTTCAAGGTAAGAAAAGGAAGAGTAGCCAGTACCAAAATCATCAATAGCGATCTTGATGCCCTTGTCACGCAGTTCACTCAAAGCAAGGGTATGCTCTTTATCTTGTTCAAAATACGCAGTTTCCGTGAGTTCGATAGTGATTCGATTCGGATCAACACCACTTCCAGCAATCAAATCATAGGAACTTTGCAAAACTTGCAGCGCATCCAACTTGGTATTCAGTGAACGATTCAACGTTAATCCTATTTCTTCTCCATAAACTTTCTGGATATGAGGAAGTTGCTTGAGTGCTGTGCGGCAAACGAGATCATCCAACGCAGCAATCAACTCTAAATCCTCGACAACTGCGATCATCTCTTGGGTATCATAGGTTTTATTCTGATGATAGAAACGCGCTAACGCTTCGAACTTCACCACTTTGCCCGTACGTGTTTCAATGATCGGCTGATAATAGACATCAACAAGTTGGCTCTCAATTTGTGTTCTTAGAAAGGCTTCGAGATGATGACGCTTGACGAGTTCATCATGCAGTTCACTATTATAAAAACTGAAGTAGTTCTGGCCTCCACTCGGAGAGGAAACCATCGCTTGCGCTGCATGCACCAGTGCTTGTTTTGGATTATCAGTATCGTAACCGAGCACCGATACACCAGTTTGTCCTTCTACTATTGCATCATGCATACTTGATCCCAACTCACTTCTTAATTCCGAAAAAAAGCCTCGTAACGCAATTTGAATAAGACGCAGTGGGCTTAACCATTGGCATCGAGGCGTTTGCAAACACACTACAAATACGTCCCGCGACAACTGACCCGCAATACTGGCGTGGCGACTTCGCATCACAAAATCGGAAAAACCTAACTGCTGCTCAAGTAGGGACTGCTGTGAGAATTTCGGTCTAATTGTCACGATGATATTGAGATCTTTGTGGCTATTTTCATCCACTAACCGTGCTAACTGTTGTTCAAACTCTTCGCGAGGGGGAAGAAACGTAGTCCACTGTTGAGGTTGGTCACTGGCCTTTTTCATCCACAATAATGAGGCAGAAATATCGGTAGAAAAACCGAGGTAAAGCGTACGACCAGAATTGAACACTAACCGATAAATGCAAAGATGATGCGCTTGGTTACTCCCATTCACGGTACGACTAAGAAGATTACCACTCCAAAAACCTTCAGTATCAATGTCTTGCCAGATCTGTTCGTAAAACGCTTTACTATGATGTTCAGAACTTAAAATATGGGTTTTCAGACCAACAAGGTCACGGTTTTCATAACCCATTTGCTGCTCGAACGCTGGGTTGCAGCCTAATATGCGAGTATCTTGATCGGCGACCAAAACGCCTACGTTGGGTAAATCGAAAATGGTTTCCAGAATTTTGGCTAACTCTTCGCACCCGGTAATACTCAATTGCGGGATGATGGCACCTTGCACGATATGACCGTTAAGACGCTCAAAGCTCAACGCTACATGCACGAGTCGATCATTATCTAGCATCAGGCAACCAGAAAACTTACCATGCCCACCATTTTGTTCTACATCTAAAATGTGTTGCTTCGCGCTGTCACCCTGACCAAGCAACATGTATTGAAAAACATCATCCAAACTATTCACTGTCTGTTTTAAGCCCAAAACAGACATCATGCTTTGCTGGTCACATTCAAACTCATGTGTCTCTATATCATAAGACCACTCGATCACTTGAGAATGACCGGACGCAGGCTGCACTTCTCCTTGTGCTACGGATAGCATTTCACTCATAACCTAGCCCCCTATTGTATCGGCTTAAGACTTTGAGAGCGCCACCCATGTATGACGATTGTTTGCTGTAGTTTTTTGATTGCAAATCGGTCAATACCATTTGAAACATCAACGATGTTTACGGCGCGTTTCAGTCAACAAGCGCGTGCATTTTAGTATGCACTAATACAATTATAGGAACAGAATTCGATAAGCACACCATTGCTTATTGCTAATTTTTACAAGGTTAAAAAACCCAATAACCACAAGGGATTGAAGGACATAATGGCGTAAAAGTCAGCGATGGAATTGAGAGTGATTTTCATCTCCAAATAAATCTAGTCGAACTAAGCTTTATATAATCACTTGGGTATAGATACCTGATCATCAAATCGCTATAATTCGCGCTCCCTGGAACAGAGAGCAAAATATGACCAACGACATTACTCCTATTCATGAGTACAAAAAATACTGGGCTGAGTGTTTTGGTACGGCACCTTTCTTGCCGACCAGCCGCAAAGAAATGGATGCCCTAGGATGGGATAGTTGTGACATTATCATTGTCACGGGTGACGCGTACGTGGACCACCCAAGCTTTGGTATGGCAATCATTGGTCGTCTGTTGGAAGCACAAGGATTCCGTGTCGGTATCATTGCTCAACCAGAATGGAACAACAAAGACGCTTTCATGCAGCTTGGTAAGCCAAATCTGTTCTTCGGGATCACTGCGGGTAACATGGACTCCATGATCAACCGTTACACGGCGGACAAAAAGCTTCGTCACGATGATGCTTATACTCCAAACAATGAAGGCGGCAAGCGTCCAGATCGTGCAACCTTGGTGTACTCACAGCGTTGTCGTGAAGCCTACAAAGGCACACCTATTGTTCTTGGTGGTATCGAAGCCAGCTTGCGTCGTGTTGCTCACTACGATTATTGGTCAGACAAAGTTCGTCGCTCTGTTCTGTTCGATGCAAAAGCAGACATTCTTCTTTTTGGTAACGCTGAGCGTGCCCTAGTAGAAGTCGCGCACCGTCTTGCTGATGGCGAAGACATCTCGACCATGACCAACATTCGCGGTACTGCGGTTAACCTGCCAGCCGAACCAGAAGGTTACACCGTTATTGATTCTTCTCGTATTGAGAAACCTCGTAAAGAAGCGTTCGTACCAAAGAACCCTTACGAAGTGGAAACTCAGTGCGATACCAAAAAAGAAGAGCCTGTTGCACAGCCAATCACTATTCGCCCATCACGTCATGATGCAGCGAACACAGCAGTGCGCCTACCAGCCTTCGAAAAACTGCACAACGACCGCATTCTTTATGCGCATGCAAGCCGTGTGCTGCACTTAGAAACCAACCCATACTCGGGTCGTGCTCTATTGCAACGTCATGGTGACCGTGAGCTTTGGGTGAACCAAGCGCCAATCCCTTTGACTACAGAGGAAATGGATTACGTATTCGGCCTATCGTACGCGCGTGTTCCTCATCCTATGTATGGCAAGGCAAAGATCCCTGCTTACGACATGATCAAAACTTCGGTTAACATCATGCGTGGCTGTTTTGGTGGCTGTTCTTTCTGTTCGATTACCGAGCACGAAGGCCGTATCATCCAAAACCGTTCACAAGAGTCCATCATCAACGAGTTAGAAGAAATCCGCGACAAAGTGCCTGGCTTTACCGGTACCATTTCTGATTTAGGTGGTCCAACGGCAAACATGTACCGTCTTGGCTGTAGCGATCCAAAAGCAGAAGCAAACTGTCGTCGCCCTTCTTGTGTGTTCCCGGGTATCTGTAACAAACTGAATACCGACCACAAACACACCATCGATCTTTACCGTGCGGCGCGTAAAGTGGAAGGTGTGAAGAAAGTTATGATCGCATCTGGCGTACGTTACGACCTCGCGATTGAATCACCAGAGTACGTGAAAGAGCTTGTGACGCACCACGTCGGCGGTTACTTAAAGATTGCACCTGAGCATACAGAAAAAGGTCCACTGGATCTGATGATGAAGCCGGGCATGGGTACTTATGACCGCTTTAAAGAGATGTTTGAGAAGTACAGCGCGGAAGCAGGTAAAAAACAATACCTAATCCCTTACTTCATCTCAGCACACCCAGGTACAGAAGACGAAGACATGCTGAACTTGGCACTATGGCTTAAGAAGAACAACTTCGAATGTGACCAAGTACAGAACTTCTATCCATCGCCAATGTGTAACGCAACGTCGATGTACTACTCAGAGACAAACCCTCTGAAACGCGTGAAGTACAAACAACGTGAAGATGTACCAGTGGCGAAAGGTGAACGTCAGCGTCGCCTACACAAAGCCCTACTTCGCTACCACGATCCAGCGAACTGGCCAATGATCCGCGAAGCGCTGATCAACATGGGTAAAAAACACCTGATTGGTGATAAACCGAACTGTTTGGTTCCAGCAGAAGACATTGATGCGCAAACTCCAGCACAGCGTCGTAAGTCTGGTCGTCACGGTGCAAACCGTTTTGCGACCAAACACACCAAGAACCAACCGGGTTTCGGTGGTCACTTGAATAAACGCTCTGAAGGCGGCTCTCGAGACGGCAAGCCATCTGGCAACCGCAACGGTTCAGGTAAAGCGCAAGGTGGTCAAAACGGTCAGCGTCCTAATACGGGATCACGTCCTGGTAGCAACAACCAAAGCCGCTCAAACGGTGCAGGTTCACAAGGTCAAGGTCGTCCTCAAGGACAAGGCAAACCAGCAGGTCAACGCAAACCTAAGCGCCGTTAATTCAATAGAGCTTGAATAGAAAAAAGGGCTTCAGAGGTAACTCTGGAGCCCTTTTGTTTTGTCTTTCGTTTGTGACTATCACTGCGATGCCATTAAGAACTTCACACTAAAAACTACCCCCTCAGAGAACCGCCTTTCTAGAGCATCCGAGTATCCCTTTCTATAATCGGATTAAGGTAAGCCAGCACGTGATATCTAGTCATGTACATGAGCGCAGGAATATAAATTACTGAATTGACGCAACATTGACATAATTGATCTAAATCAATTTTACTGTGTTTCGCATAATTAAAACAGGAAGTCTAAGTATGTCAAACAAGAACTATGTAACCACCTTAATGCTGTTGTGTGCCTTCGCCTCGAGTGCGAATGCGGAAAGCAAAGATGACATTGATAACATTAAAAACAAAATTGGCGATATCCAAGATAGCCTCTCTCAATCGCAAGACACCATGCAATTCGTGAGATCGGTTTCTGGTTCAACCTTTGTGCCGGAACCCAAACACAGTAAAGATATGCCTTCTTACAGTTACTTCTCGATAGAGAGCTACGACATATTCAGCAGCCCTTCTGGCAAGCGTATGATTCAAGCCGTTATCACCAACAACTCAGGCGGTGGTATTAAGCTCAAAACATCTCAAATCAAAGCGTACTTTGGTGGCCAAGTGTACTTATCTCCTTCTTCGATTGAGCAGGATGATAAATTCGCTCAAGGAGAAACGAAGTCCGTCACTTTGCATTTTGGTGAGAATAGCGCTTCGATTCTTGGTCTCATGACCAGAAACTACTAAGCGATTTTGGGGCTAAGCTCCCCTACAGTAATCGATGGTAATAAAACTGATGATCTAAACTTCATATTCCCTTTTAAAGCTATCAGCTTCCCCCAAAATCATCCTAGAAACCGATACTAGTGAGGCCCCAGAGGTAACTCCGGAGCCTTTTTGTTTTGTACACACCTCTAACTGTCCCGATAACAACTCACAATTAAGCCCTAACTCAAACTTAAGCCCTATCGATACAAAAAATGGTATGCGCCAACCAACTTATTGGAAAAACAAACAATTTTTTGGTTAAAGCAGAATCTGGAAAGAATTAAACCACTGATTTTTAGTCGTTTTATTTTGGTGCGATATTTGCCTAATGGAGTAAAACTCTTAAACATAGGCCGACGATGAGTAATCCACTTCCCCCGAAAACTTCGATGTTTTGGCACGACAACAGCTATACCCACGAAGAGGCTGTTCAAGCATTTGAAAGCGATGGCACGTTGAAATCTCTGAATACCGTTCCAACCAACGCATCCGATGATATGGCTGGCTCGCCTCCAGAGCGCAGCATGTTTTGGGAGGGAGAAACCAAGAAAATCGATCCGCCACCGCCGTCTGAACCAGAACCTCTCAATTTAAAAACCGAGAAAGAACCAACAGAGGCTTTACCGGCACATTTCATCCCTGTTCGCTACGCCATCGATCAGCTAGAAACAGAAGAAACACAACCTTTTGGTTTGCCTGAAGAATGGAGAGGCCAAGGCCCAGCTAAACTCAATACCGTTGGCTACACCCTGCGTCAGCTTCGTGATGGTTGGTTGTATGTCTATGATGCAATCAACAAAAGCCTAGACGAATACGAAATCAAAGGAACGCAATTCACGCTCTACAAGCTGGGAGAGTCGGAAAGCCCAGAATCCGAACAGCGTGGGACGCCAGAAGGTGCAAAACCTTTCCTTACCTACGAAGACGGGAGTGTGCTGTCGATTTGTTACTCTGAACACCGTTGGACATGGAACATGTTCATGCGCGTCCTTAACAATCCGAGTAATCATATCGATCGCATGCAGACTGTTGTTCTGTCTGCAAACGAGAATCAGCCCAACATAGCACCCATAGATAAGTTAACTCAAGTGGCTGATATTGAATCTTCCGCCGTCGATGATGGGCGCTTTGCAGATTCTGGCATCGCTACCAAAGCTGATGAAGATGGTTCTACCTTTAAACCTGTCGCAGCCGAGAGTGATTTAACCTCTTCAATTCCAGAAGAAGAATCGGGCTACTTCGTCGCGATAAAAGATTACGCCGCAGACATTCAAGACATGTCGCTGCATTTTGTTGGTGCTGCAAGTCCCTACCGCCTTTTCACTGACCAGTTTTCAAACCAGTGGAACTTGATGCAGACCGCCATGCAGTTGTGTATGTTCGGAGCAAGCGACAATATAGACATGCCCGCAGGAGTAAAGCGCAAAAACCAAGAGCTTGAATTCTATATGGACATGGCGGATTACTATGACAACTCAACAATGGTTGACCTTACCAGTGAATCTCAAGCAGCTATCATCAAAGGAATGCCATCTTCATTTTCCCAGCAAGCTATCGATGATTACCAAAAATCCACTTCAGAAATAGCAGAGGCCATACAGAGAAAATATGGCATTTCAGCAAACCGATTTGGTAAATACGAACAATGGATAGCGACTGAACGCTGGCGTAAGCAGCTCAACTGGAAGCAAATGCTGAGCGAGATGCAAGAGCTGTCAGAACAAAAAGAAACCATGCTAGCCCAAGTTGTCTCGGTAAAAAGGGACTTTATTGCTGTAATGGAATCTTTGACACCGCATCATCTCGAAAGAACCTTCGACCTATACAGTGAAGACACACAATACAGCTTGTATCAACTCCATAAACAAGCCGTTGAGTCATTTACTTTGGTGGTGCAGGAAGAAGACCGCCAATGGGCTGAAAGCCAATGGGATAAACCAACCAGTTTACTTGCTCTCTATGCCTCTGGGTTTAGCCGAAGCTTATTTAAAGTAATAGAGAAGAATATTACTGAGGCGCAGAATGAACAGTCGATCGCCTCAGAAAATTCTGATGCTGATAATCAGCTGATGGACCAGATCTCTGCTACCAGCAACCGTATGGGCATGTACTCTAAAATCATGGACTTTGTTTCCAACCCAAACACTGCGGAAACGGACTTTCTCAAAGATATCGCCAAAGGTTTCCAAGAGCTGGACATTATCTTTAAATCTGCAATAGGTGCGCTTGCAAAAGGAGTTTTAGAGTTTGGCGTTAGCATGAGTTCACAAGCATCGATTATGCTGATGCCTGTTTTTGCTAAACCTCTGAACCGCCATAGCTATTATTTGTTTGCTGTTATAGCAGAGCATATGGCACACAATATGCCTGTTACTGTAAATGAAAGCTACGCTCGCGATTTTAAAAAATGGAAAACACGCGTAAATGATTACCCAAGTGAGCTCAAGAAAAACGATGCGGTCATTGCTGACTTCCAGAAAAACAACCGCAAAGCCGACTCTAAATACACAACAGCTTTAAAAAATAAAAAGAGAATTAAGAAGGCACTCGCTGTGGCTACATTGGAGTACCCACAGCGTATTGAATTACCCGATGATCTACCGCAAAGAACCGTCGAGCTTAGAACTCGGATCGCTATGAATAAGCTCGATGATTTGAATAAACTGTTCGAGAATGCCGGTGGTCTAGGCTTTATGGCATTAGTATTTAACTGCATCGCGCTTGGTGATGCCATGAGTAGTATTCAAGACACAGGGTTAATGTCCTCAGATGAATTCTTGGATATTCAGCAAAAGCTATTTTATGCAGCCAATGCTTGGACGGGTATTCGTACAGGGAAGTTATGGGATAAGGTTAAAGGGAGTGACGAACTCAGAAAACACTCACTGAAAACTCTCAAAAAGTTAGTAGCTCGAAATACAAAAGGCTTTGAAAACCTGATTATTGATGACTTAAAGGTATTCAATAAATGGCTAGCTGTAACCGGAGTTATTGGGGCTCTTGCTTCAGGGATAGAGGCCTATCGCTCATGGAAGAAAATTGACGGCTTGTACGGCAACGCGAGAGTTGTGGAATACTTCAACTTTGCATCTTTAGTTGGATTGACACTTATTGGTGGATTTCAAGCTATAGGCGGAATAACAGGCATATGGTCGGCAAACATTCTCTTTGGAGGACCAATAATGTTTGTCATTATGGGCCTCACTGCGGTTTACCTTCTTAGTAATCATATCATGAGTAAACTTAAACAAGACGATTATCAAAAATGGTTAGATAAACTTCCTTGGGGCTATCACCCAGATAAAGCACGTTGGAGTAAATCCTCAAGCTTGGTAGAGAGAGAAAAGCATAACTCTTCTTTAGTACAAGAGGCCCTTTTTGAGTTAAAAACCATAATGGATAAACCTTTAATCTGCCAAATACCAATGATGCGTACCGTTCCGAATTCAACAACACAATATCCAGCAGCAAAACAAGAACTGTTTGGTATTGAGCTACATATCCAAGTTCCCACTAATAATGCAAGAGATGGCATAAAACTTCGGACAAATACTTCTGTAACAGAGGGGGGACTGATGTCGGGAGCTTGGTACACAGGAGTAGACCTAGAAACGTTGAATAGTTCAACGGATTCCTCAGATTCTCAAAGCGTCTATAAATTGACTCTACCAATGAAAGGCTCAGCTAACTATCTAGCATTTGAGATTGAATACATCCTTGATGATAAAAACGAATTAAGCCGTAAGTACTGGTTCCAAAATAATGCAAAACAGCGTGCAACTTATACGGCGATTTCAGACAATACTAAACAAGCAACGATCAGAAGTTCATTAACTTCAGATGCTAGTGAACTTAGCTTACAGGAGTAACCCTTGGCTTATTTACCTTTTTACATCACGCCAGACGAGCTTTCGGCTTATCAAGAAGAACAAGAGCAACAAATTCTAAAGGGGAAAGATCTCACAACCTGGCACAAGCACGATATTGAAGAGCCTTTTCGATACTTATACCTATCGATTGCTATAGCCGCTGTCAGTCCATTATTTTTCCTTACCTATTTCCTACATGATAACAGTGACATGATCTTAACTTATATTTTATCGGGTCTGACGATAATCATGTCTGGTGTATCTTATCTGACATTTGGTTTGGACAATCGTTATGATTACACCTTGTCCGATCGCGGATTGGTTATAAAAAAGCGACGTGATTTACCGAATTGGGTCAACTCTGCGACTCAAGCCATGGGCTGGATTGGAGCAATAGTTTGTGTCGTGATGGTTGGGGTTGCTGGCCCCATGGTTCTTGCCGGAGCTGGTGGGTTTATATTGGTTTCATTTGGTATGCTTAAACGACAGCCTGATGAAGCAACAGAAGTGAGAGTAGGCGAACGAGAAGATTGGCTTTTTGCGGACTACAACAAGAAAAGGAAAGTGATCCAATTCTATTTTAAGCAGGACATATGCAGATATCGAGATACTGCTCATAAGACTATCTTTCGCTCACAAGATAGATCAGATTGTTATGTTTTCTTTAAAACTGAAGCGGATTTAGAATCCATGGTCGCGCAACTGTCAAAGGTCTACAAGCTGGATTGTACAGAGGTAGATGACCACAAAAAGCTGTTTGAATCGAAGCCAGAGTCAAGGCTCTTTAGTATTCCAGTTTGTAGTAGAGAATATCAAACCGATGAGGTATTTGATTTAAGGGCGTCAAATGCCCCGCTCCCTGAGCGTGAATACCTTTACAACGGCAAGTGGCAAACGGAATCTGAAATCGAACGCTTAAAAGCGGCTGGTGAACAGCAAGCCACTCCCGCTTCATAGTTCACAACAAGCACTAAAAGAAGGGCTCCAGGTATCAACCTGCCCCCGTACCTTATGTTTTTGAGAATGCAAAAACATAAGGTACACAAACCAAGCCTAAACTTCTGGTTAGTCAATTTATGTATTTAAGTGGTTTATTGCTCCTTGCTGGCTTAACGAGCTTCTGTTTTTACTTTGGATATCAAAAAATCTCAGCGCTAACTTCCCAAATTGGAGACGTTGCGGTTTACTCAAGGTTTGACTTAGCGATGATTCCATTTGGCTTCGTATTACTTGGAGGATTAATCAGTGCTTTGTTTTTTGCATTTAAAAAGAAACGCTGGGATGAAGTATATGGAAACGGCTTACAATATTTGATCTTAGGTTCTCTTACTGTTGCTATCGTATTGACTCTAATAACCCCTTCGATTTATCAGGCACGCTATGAAAATGCGGGTCTAAAAGAGTGCTCTCGTTCCCCCGAAGGTTACCTACCATTCTTCGCAACTAAGTTTGCTAGAGAAGAATCCCTTTGCATCGAAGTTTCTAAATAAGTTGATAAATCGATACGCGCAAAAATCTGCTTCGTAGCTCACAACAAGCATTAAAAAAGGCTCCTGAGATAACTCTGGAGCCCTTTTTTTTGTTTGATTTACGTGGATAGCTATATTATTTCGCTACGTTGCCTGCAACGTTCAGTGCATCCCATGTACGTGCGAATGGTGGTGCGTAGCAGAAGTCCATGTAGCCTAGTTGCTGTGTGGTCATCTTCGCAGTGATAGCAACAGCGAGTGCGTTGATTCGGCCCACTGCGCCCTTCTTGCCAACGATTTCGCCACCAAGCAGTACATTGGTTTCAGGGTGGTAAACCAGCTTCACTTTAATGTCTTCTTGCCCTGGGTAGTAATCAGTTTGGTTCTTATCTGAAATGGTTGATACCTTCACTTCCAAACCGTGTTCTTTAGCTAGAAGTTCCGATACGCCTGTGCATGCCAGCTCGTAATCCAACACTTTCAAGCAAGACGAGCCCAAGAAACCACTCATGTAAGTGTCTTTGCCTGCAAGTTTGTCGGCCATCATGCGCGCTTGCTTGTTCGCTGTGGTTGCCAGTGGAACATACACTGATTTGCCTAGCGCCATATGGTGAACCACGGCACAGTCGCCAACAGCGTAAATGTGTGCATCTTCTGTTGCGCCAAACTCGTCTACTAGTAGTGCACCGTTCGCGGCTTTTGGTAACTCGAACGCTTCTGTGTTTGGTTTGAAGCCAAGTGACATGATCACAACGTCTGCTTCAACATTGCCGTTGTCGGTTTCTACGATGTAACCGCCCTGCTCTGCGTCGCGAATGGCTGATACGCTGCAACCGGTTTTAAGCTCAGCGCCAGATTCACGAATCGCGCTTTCTACCACCTCAATCATTTCAGGGCTGAACTGACGGCTCATAACGTGTTGTTCACGCTCAATGAGGGTGACGTGCTTGCCTAGTAGGTGTGCTGCATCGAACACCTCTAGGCCGATAAAACCACCGCCGATCACGCAAATGCGTTGTTTGTTGTTGTCCTTAAGCGCTTCTTTGACTGCCAAGCCATCTTCCATGCTGGTTAGCGTGTATACGTGCTCTGGGTTGAACTCACCGAACGATGGCACGATTGGACGTGCGCCCGTGGCAATCACCAACATATCGTAATCGATGGTGCTTTCTTCCTCTTGGTGACGAACTTTAATCTGCTTTTCAGGGCGGTCTAGTGCCACCATTTCGGTTTCAATACGCACGTCCAAGCCAGATTTAATCGCTTGCTCTGGCGTACGAGAAATCATGCGCTCAGTGTCATCAAACATGCCACCAGCAAAATAAGGTAAACCACACGCACCGAACGAGATGTAATCGCGCTTATCCAGCACAATCACTTCATCTGATGGCTGATTACGTTTGTATTTCGCTGCGAAACTCATACCTGCAGCGCTACCGCCTACGACAACAACTTTCATATTTATTACCTAAATAACCTGAACTCAGGAAAAACGGAGAGCACCCGCGTTGGGTGCTCTTTATTAAGTTTGGAAATTACACAGCTGCTTCTTTTGTTACTGTTGCAGTAACGTCAGCATTGTATTGCTCAGTGTTTAGTGAGCCATTCTTCTTCGCGGTTAGTACACCTGACAACATTGAGCCAGAGATGTTAAGCGCGGTACGAGCCATGTCGATAAGCGCTTCGATAGAAACCAGAATCGCCACAACCGTAATGTCTAGACCCATGATAGTCAGTACCGCTACTGCTGCGAACGTTGCACCGCCACCAACACCTGCGATACCGAATGAAGCAATCGCGATGACAGCAATCAGTTGTAGGATGAAGCCTAGGTCAACTGGCATACCCATTACTTGAGCTGCCATGATAGCGAGCATTGCTGGGTAGATACCTGCACAGCCGTTCTGACCGATACTGGTACCGAACGTTGCTGACATGTTTGCTGTTTCTTCGTCCACACCTAGACGTTGAGTTTGAGTTTCAACGTTTAGTGGGATTGCCGCCATGCTTGAGCGAGAACCGAAGCCAAATACAAGCACTGGCCAGATTTTCTTCATGAACTTCGCCGGAGACAGACCGAACATAGACACCATCACGAAGTGGATAGCGAACATTACACCGATTGCCACGTAGCTTGCTAGTAGGAAGCGACCCATTTCTGCTAGTGCGAACAAATCGTTTGTCATCATGAACGTGGTCATCAGAGCAAATACACCGTAAGGCGTCAGCTTCAGAATCTCACGTACCATTGAAAGTACTACTTCTTTTGCAGAGTTGATGAAATCAACGAAGTTTTGCACTTTCTCAGGCTTACGGTTTTTCACTTGCAGGATACAGTAACCAAGGAACATACCGAACAATACTGTTGATAGTGTTGAAGTACGCTCAGAACCCGTTAGCATGTCGAAAATGTTAGCTGGAATGATAGATAGCGCCATACCAGACAAACCGCTGTTCGCCATCGCATCTTGCGTTGCTACTAATGCATCACCACGAGCTTCAATCGCACCATTCGTACCGATTGTACTGACTAGTGCGTTTGCATCGATACCGAATAGGTAAATACTTGCGATACCAACGGCTGCTGAGATTGCACAAGTGAAAAGTAGAATACCGATGATTTTTGGTGCGATACGCGATAGTGCACCACCGCCTTCTACGTTCATGATTGAAGAGATCATCGCCACAAATACCAGCGGGATTACAATCATTTGTAGAAGCTTGATGTAGCCTTTACCGAACACGGAAATCAGTTCAGCAAAGCCTGCGGTTGCCACGTTGCCCACACCGAATACAAGCTGAATCGCTCCGCCGAATAGCAGACCAGCAGCAAGCGCACTCAGTACGCGGAAGTTAAAGCTTTTCTTTTGTTTTTTGAAGTTCGCAAGTAATGCATAGAACCCAAAGAACAGGATGCTCAATCCAATAAATGAAACGCTCATGAGAATCTCCTATTGATACCCATTTATGTCCGAAAATCGGTTACTTTTTGTATGCAATGGCTTCAACTTCAACCAATGCGTCTTTTGGTAGTCTTGCTGCTTCAACGCAAGAGCGAGCTGGTGCGTTTTCTGTACCAAATACCTCTGTGTACACTTCGTTAAATGCGGCGAAGTTTTCCATGTCTGATAGGAAGCATGTCGTCTTCAATACTGTGTCTAGGCCTGCACCGCTTGCTTCTAGAACCGCTTTTAAATTCTCAAGAGACTGACGTGCCTGCTCTTTGATGCCGCCTTCAACAAACTGCATGGTTTCTGGAACCAGTGGTAGTTGACCTGATGTGTAAACCATGTCGCCATAAGCCGTACCTTGTGAGTAAGGGCCGATAGCTGCTGGTGCTTGTTCAGTGGCAATGATCTGTTTCACGATGTAACTCCTAAGTTATTAATTTTATTCTGATTTAAATTCACGGATAAACTTGTAAACCGCCTGACGGCTGATCCCAAGCTGCTCTGATACTTGTGTGGTCGTCTCTTTTAGCTCAAATACGCCGTTATCAAACAGACAACGAATGATGGCTTTGTTACGGCCTTTGCAAGAAATCGTCTCGTCTTGCTCCACCTCTGTGATCGCGGCGCTCAAGGCTTTTTGAATGACCTCATTAGCATTTTTGCTAAACGTCTCACTGACCAAGGTTTGAGACACATTGCACTGCGGCATAAGCGTTTTAACGATTTCTGGGAATGGGAAGGATAAGTTCATATTGATGCAAAGCATGCCAATCGGCTTTTGCTCAGGGCCCGCCAAAATGCATGTGGTCGATTTCAGTAACGAACCATCCGCAGCATTAGTGAAGTAACTCTTTGGCGAGACCTCTCCGGTTTTCTCGAATGTGCTCCACATACGTAGACCCAAATCCGTGATAGGCGAGCCGATTTCGCGGCCAGTATGATGACCATTGACGATTTTCACGACTGAATTTTCTAAGCTTTCAAATGAATGAATGACCACTTCGCAGTACGGCCCGATTAAATCGGCAATCGTGTCTGCTAAACGAAAATAATTGCTTAAACATTCTCTGTCTTCGTCGGTGAATCGAACTTGCTTTACACTCATCATCTCGGTTTACATTTTTGAACTCAATGACTAAAAAGTACTCCTTTCGAGTTAGTTGAGCAATACAGGGTAAACTTCTGTAAACCTAAAAAATGCGTCTAAAACACCGCCAAAAACCGAAGAATTGATCGAAATCACGCACAATAGTTGAACAAGATCACCAAAAACATATGAATTGGGTTTAATTTCTTAAACCTCATCAAAGTTTAAATATTTAAAATCAAAGATTGCATTTTTGAACACTTTAATGATCTAGAACAAGTTCTTAAAGTCAGTAAAAATCGCGTACGGTAATAACAAATTTAAAAGGCGATAATATTTATAAAATGCCATTCATTTACGATACAAAACAATGGTTGTGAATGAATAAAACATCAATAACAGCCCTCTCCAACCTTAGTCCATGCTGATAAGACGACGTGAATTTTAAAAAGACGCAAACGTTGAAGAAAATACCGAGAAAAAGCGGTTATCGAAGTGAAAAGATGGAAGTACAGAACAAAAAAACCGAGCAGATTTACCTGCTCGGCTTTGTATGAAAAATGAGGAAAGACGAATTAAGACAGCTTGAACTTACTCAGCTCACCGTGAAGATCGCTCGCTTTTACCGTCAACTCGTTACTGATTTCTACTGAAGAGGTCATCGTATCCATCACCTCTACCGCCGTGTCGTTGATGATCACTACATTGCGGTTAATCTCTTCTGATACTGAGCTCTGCTCTTCTGCTGCCGAGGCGATTTGGTTGTTCATATCATTGATGACTTCAATCGCTTGGTTGATTTCAGACAGCGCTAAGTGGGCAGCTTGTGTTTCACCTTTAGTATCATTAGCTTGCTTTTGGCTTTGCTCCATCAAGACCACAATTGATTGAGTTTCTTGTTCTAGACGGGCCAGCATCGTCCGAATCTCTTCAGTTGATCCTTGAGTACGATTTGCAAGGTTACGAACCTCATCGGCAACCACCGCAAAGCCTCGACCCGCTTCACCTGCACGTGCAGCTTCAATAGCCGCGTTCAGAGCCAGCAGATTGGTTTGCTCTGCAATGCCACCAATCTCACTCAAAATACCTTGAATCGCCGTGCTGGAATCCACTAGGTTTTGTGTTTGTTGCTGCGCATCGTTGACTTGCATTGCCAAGCTATCTACCGCACTCGCAGCATTGTCCATGCGAGTCATACCATTTAGACTGTTGCTTTGTACTTGGCTCGCCGCCGCTGCCGCTTGGACCGCAGAGTTCGCCACTTCTTGCGCGGTTGCACTCATTTCATTGATGGCCGTCGCTAATGAGTTCACCTCATTCACTTGCGTATTCAATTGATCGCGAGAAGCCGCAGCGCGCGTTTGACCTTCGGTCGCATTCTTATCGACTTGATCAGCAGTCACCATCACGGTCAGCAGCATCTCCTGCATACGCGATAGGAAAGTATTGAACCAATGTGCCAATTGCGCAGTTTCATCTTTACCTTTCACTTCGATACGGTAAGTTAAGTCACCTTCACCTTGCGCGGCATCTTTAAAACGCTCAACCAGATTGTTTAGCACTTTACCCAGAGAGTTCGCGATCAAAGCCATCGAGGCAATGCCTAGAAGAGCAGCGATGATCCCCGCCCACACACCTTTTTCAAGCGCTTTTGAATTCTGTTCATCACTCCATTGCGCGTAGTCATCGACGCTTCTTGCAAGGTGGCTACTGGGAACCGACACCATGACTACCCATGGAGCGTCACTCGTATCGATAGAAGTAATCGCATATTCATCACCGCCAAAGGTCACAAGACCAGCGCCTTGACGTTTTGCAATAGATTGGATGTTAGACCATTCAGAGGCCAGTTCAGAAGAGACCTTCTTACCGACCATATCAGCAGCGCGGCTGTTCGCTAGGGTGATGCCCTTCCATGATGTGATGAGGATTTTACCTTTGCCATCAAACAAGTTACGTGCAGATTGCTCGCTCTGGCTTTGTAGCTCATAAAGAGACAGATCAAACCCAAGAGAGCCGATGATTTTGCCATCTTGTTTGATTGGTTGACTGATCGTTGTGATCAGCTCTTGCTGACCACGTACAGGATAAAAGTACGGCTCCATGACAAATGTTTTGCCCGTTTCATAAGGCATTAAATGCCAATCGTCTTTACGTTCACCGCTGCTGTTTAACTCCGTGTTGCTAAAGCTCTCCATCGCCACTGCATCAAAGCTATTTTGATCATTTGGCGAGAAGAAAGGCGCCAGATAGCCTTGGCTGTTAAAACCCTCTTCTGGATTAAACGTCACTTGTTCTGGCCACGTTTTGTCTTGCCAAACCATGTAGCCCGCAAATACGGCTTTATTCTGTGCTTCTAGCGCGGCAGTAAACTGTTTAACAATAAGGTCTGCGCTTGCGTTGGTTTCTGCGCTCAACTCAATGATCGAACGTACTTGTTTTAAGTTTGCCAATACAGGATCAAGTTGGTTCGCAATATCCAACCCCTGCTGAATCGCGGTATTTTGCAAATCGGTGCTAGTCGCATCCGTCAATTGCGCTTTTACTTTCTCGTTCACTTGCATGCTCACGTCAGTAAATGCGTTGGTTGTCATACCCATTGCAATCAATAAGGTGAAGGCCATGGCACCGCCCGCACTGACTGCGATTCGCGTACGTATACTGTTAAACATAGTCACCTCTGTAACTGATGATAGATTGGCATTATTTTCTGAAATTTCATGGATTTTAAACAACAGAGGTGAACAGAAGACGTCAAGATATGAATGGAAAGAGAATGGAAAGATCAAACTTATTAACAGGATTACGTATGAGGCCAGTTTTATATTTTAAGTGCATGAGCCCCACAATAAATAAAACCTAGAGAATCGTTCATTAAGTCATTGTATTTATAGAATTTAAAATCAACATTCAAGATGAATCTTATACGAAAGTACCCATAGCTATTCACTCTCCTATACTGAGTATTAGATTAGCCAAACCGTGACTTGAGTCACGTTTAATTTTCTTCATCTCCCTGTTTTTAATGCAGTTATTCAGTATTAAAGCAAATAAGCTAGGATCAATGTTCGCTAAATACCCATTTTGTACTGAGTAAGTAGTTACTCATCATGCCTACCAATATTCCGAAAACCAACGCGACGTACACCATATAGTTTTGAGTCCCAAACATAAGCGTCAAACCTTTGAAAGCCGCAAAGTTCGGCACTGCACTAATACAAGCACTCACCATAAACTTTTGCCATTGAGCAAACGGATCGGTTTTTTCTGCTTGAGAGAAAGTCAGCCAGCGATTGCCAAGCCAAGTCGTGGTTGCCGCAAACAAAAATGCTATCCCACGAGCCAGCATCAGCTCCAGACCAAACCAATGGAACAACAGCGAAAAGATAAGGGTGTCGACTATAAAGCCGACACCACCAACCAGAGCAAACCTGATTAATTTGTGCATTCCGTTACCCAATCACACAGGTGTAGAGTGAGCGTTTCGATTTTGCTGTGAACTCGTTGGTACAACTCAACGCATTTTCATGAATCATGCTATCCACTTGCTGCGATTTACCAATCAGGTGGAATTTCTTCAGGTCGTTTAAGTCACTCTTATCTTCAAGTTTTTTCGCCTGACCATGACTATAGAACTGGCCTGAGAACGGGCGCTTACCAACATAAAAGACCGGAGCGTTGTCATTAATTTGCGCGAAGATGATGCGGTCGCTGCGGCTGTCTGCTTTGCCCATATTCAAAACCAACATCGCAATCATCAGCAGGGCTGGTAACACCGCCGCCGTTCCGGTCAACCATTTAAAATCGTGTTTATCCACCAGCATCGCAATTAAGATACCCAACGCAGGCACACCCGGTAGTACGTAAGCAGGCAAAATATTCCCAGCCATGGTGAACAAGATCATTGGGGAAATCAGCCAACACATCAGGAAGCTAAATAGGCCTTGATGATCAGTCTCAATGGCTTTGAGTACCTTACGACGTTTCCACGCCAAGATAGGCAATACAATTGACCAAGGCGCAGCCGACTGCAGCCAGAATACCCAGATCATCCCACGTGGTTGATCATGAGCAGAGCCATACAGGTCCCCTTCCCAACCGCTGACAACAAAACGCTTAAAGTGCTCACCAACAATAAAGTAATCAATAAAGCCCGGCGTTGCCATTTCTGCCATGATGTACCAAGGCAGAGCAACCGCCAGCATAAGCGCCAAACCCGATACGATAGGAAACCGCTGCCACAAGGCTTTAAAAGCGCCAAAGAAACCATGCTGAATCACAAGCCAAGGAAATACTGCGATGCCCATGATCACTATCGCTACGGGACCTTTTGCCAACAACCCACAAGCCAAACCAAAGAAACCGAGGTAACCCCACAATCGGCTGTGTTTGTCTTTGCCGAGCCAACAATAGTAAAAGCCGACCATCGCCATGGTCATTGCCAACGTCAGTGCCATGTCGGTCATCACTGCGCCCGCCGCAATTGAAAAGATGCCACACGTCGCTAATACCAACGCTGCGATGACTGCATTAAAGCCCGCGCGATACGCCATGAAAGCAATAAAAACAATCGTCGCAACACCCGCTAACCAATGAGGCGCGCGCACTGCAAATTCATTCAATCCAAACAACTCAATGCCGTAAGCGCTCATCCACGTGAATAAGGGTGGTTTCCCCCAAAAAGGCACGCCGTAATCAAACTGTGGGGTAAGCCAATTGCCGGTTTCCACCATTAAGCGCGCCATTTCGCCGTAGCGGGCTTCTGTGGTGTCCATCAAAGGGTAAGCGGCAAGTGAAATAAGACGGAGTAAAAGAGCAAACGCCAACAACAACCACAGATGGGTTTTATTAATACTCATGATTACGCGGTTTCTCCCAGTTTAAACTTCATGGTTTGGATGGATTGATGTTTTGCAGGCTGCTCATAAACAGACTGAACAAGATAAAGAGGACGTTGCTTGGTCTCGACAAAAATGCGGCCAATGTATTCGCCTAAAAGGCCAATCGACAGCAATTGCACACCACCCAATGCAAGTTGGACGACCATCATGGATGGGTAGCCAGTGACAGGCTCACCAAACACAACGGTTTTCATCACAATGAATGCACCATAAATAAAAGCACTGACCGCCACTAAGACACCAGCAAGTGTCGCTAAGCGCAAAGGGCGAATGGAAAACGAGGTAATGCCGTCCATTGCAAGGCCAATCAGCTTGAGGTAGTTCCACTTGGTTTCGCCGCAGAAACGAGCATCACGCTCAAACTGCACCGTCACTTGCTTGAAACCAGGCCAAGAAAAAATGCCTTTCATGTATCGGTTACGCTCTGGCAGCGCATTGATGTGTTTAACCACTTTTGCGCTCAATAAACGGAAATCGCCCACGTTCTCAGGCACATCCAATTTCGCCATGCTGTTAAGCACTTTGTAAAAACAAGCGGCCGAGAAGCGTTTGAACCAAGTTTCACCGTGGCGTTCACTGCGCTGCATGTTCACTACGTCATACCCTTCACGCCATTTTGATACCATTTGCGGAATCAGCTCCGGCGGATCTTGCAAGTCGGCATCAATCACGATCACCGCTTCACCTTGGCAGTGTTCCAAACCCGCACTCATGGCGGACTCTTTGCCGAAGTTACGGCTTAATGCAATACAACGAACGTTGCTAGAAGATTGAGAAAAGCTTTGCGCGATCATTAGGCTGTCATCTTTGCTACCGTCGTCGACATAAACGATTTCGCAGCGTTCTGGCATTTCATCCAAAACGGCGGCTAAACGACGATGAAATTCAGGCAAGACTTCTTGCTCGTTAAAGAATGGCACCACAACAGACAAAACTGTTTTAGGCTCAGTGTTTTGGCTCACCTTTGAAAAGGCTGCAGCGTGAATGTTGAAGGTTGACATGCTACTCTTCCACTAAATCCGATGAATGAATCCAGTCTACAAACATCAATGTGAAAGAGATGTTGTTGACATCTTTTTCACGTTCTTAGTGAATAATGTTCGGTTAAGACGAAGTCTTATTTTCGAAAACCCGCCCACTTGGAGAGAAATACATGAAACGCGTACTTTTAGTCGAAGATAATCGAGAAATCGCAGGCATGTTGTTCGATTATTTCGAGTGTGCAGGTATGGAACTCGATTATGCAGACAACGGCGAGCTCGGCCTGAAACTGGCGATGGAAAACACCTTCGACATCATCTTGCTCGATCTCATGTTGCCACGCATGGATGGCCTGACCATGTGTAATAAACTTCGCGATGCTGGCAACAACACACCGGTACTTATGCTGACCGCACTTGATAGCCGTGACGATATGCTCAAAGGCTTCCAACACGGCGCCGATGACTACCTGACCAAACCTTTCGACCTGGATATTCTTGAAGCGCGTATGATGGCGCTGATCCGCCGTTACCGTGGCACTGTCGCATCGAGTAAGTTGGAATACGGTGAAGTATCTATCGACCAAAAAACACGTAAAGCTTACCGCCAAGATAAACTGCTGGCGCTAAACCCAACCACTTACACCATTCTGGAAATGCTTGTGAAAAGCGCGCCAGACGTAGTGACACGCGAAGAAATCGCCTTCCAACTTTGGCAAGAGAACGAGCCGAACAACGACGTTCTGCGCAGCCACATTTACCAACTGCGTAACCAACTTGATAAGCCATTTGAACAACATGTGCTGATCACCGTGCCGAAAGTTGGCTTCCGCTTGGAGACAGGCGCATGATCAATCGCTTACTTGCTAGCACGCAAAGCACACAAAGTATGACAGGGCGACTCGCTCTGTTTTTCTCTTTGGTGTCGGTCGTGATTGGCATTTTTTGTTTTCTTCTGATTACAGGCGCACTGCTTTGGTCTGAGGATCGTGTCGGTGAACGCCGTATCATGATCGATAAAAAAGAAGCCATCGAGCACTTTCAGTCTCACCCTGAGCAAGGCGTGATTAAACTCGACTTTCTCACTACCGCATACAATGACATCCAGCTCATACCAGAACAGTTCCAACAATACCTGATTGGAAAAAGCCGATTTTTAGACGAAGTGGGTGACGAGCCAAGCTCCAGAATGATCTACATGAGCACGTACACTTACAAAGGTGTCGAACACCCCATCATTCTGATTTCCTTAATCGATGAAATCGAAATTACCTCTGAAGAATTCATTATGGTCGTCGCCATGGTGCTTTCTATCGTTGCGGTTTTGATTTTCTTGTTTGGCAGTTTATTGCTCCGTCTGTCGCAACGTTTGATTGAACCAGTCAACACCCTGAAAAACCAGCTAGACCAACATCAAGGTGACCCTTCACAAACGTTCAATGTTCCAGACAGCTCAGCCAAAGAGTTCCAAGCCCTTGCCGATGAGTTGAATGAATACCGTCATAAAATTAATCAGGTCATCACGCGCGAACAAGCATTTGCACGATACGCGAGCCATGAACTGCGCACACCATTAACCGTAATGAAAGGCTCAAGCAGCTTACTGGCGAGAAGTGCGAACACGGATTTCCAAACCCGCCAAGTGAACCGAATTCAGGATGCGACGCAGCAAATGTCGACCATGGTGGATGCCCTACTCGGCTTAGTGCGTTATGAACGCAATGCAGACGATTCACCGGTGCGTAGCATCACCGAAGAAGAGCTGAAACAAATCATCTTTCAAAGCCAAGCTCAGGCGGATGAGAAAGCACTCAGCTTTGATGTACAGATCGACGGAAACCCAAAAACGCGCGCGACCAATGCTGTGTTGACCATTATTCTTGGCAACCTGATTCGCAACGGCATCGCCGCGACACCATCGGGATCAATTCATATCAGCATGGGGGAAAACACCATCTCGGTACGTGATGAAGGCGAAGGCTTTTCGACCATTCCACATTCTGATGGGCACGGATTGGGTTTGATGATTGTGGATGATTTATGCCAGCGTTATGGCTGGCAATTTAAGATTGGTACACATCCAGAGGGTGGATGTGAGGCAATGATTGATCTTGCGTCAGAGCATCAAGAGACTTGCTCGGAGTAACTTCCTCAGCACTTGATTCAATTAAGAGGTATCTCATTGGCTCAGTATTAAAACGAGCAATTCGATACCTCTTTCTATCGTCTGTCGACCTTTCGCGGTTAAATAAAGTCTTATGCCGCAAGCGCAGCGAGTCGATTGAATGCCTGTGATGCCGATTCCGACGCTTCACACACAGAAAACACATCTTCGATAAAATACTTCAACGCTCTAGATTCAATGGCTCTGATTGCGGCTTGCTGCTCGTCTGATAAGTAACCGTAAATGCTCGCCGCGCCAAAGTCGCCGAAGATCATCTCACCTTGCTCATTCACCAAAGTATTGTGCGCATACAAGTCACCATGGCACACCTTGTTGTCGTGCAGGTGATTAAATACGTCCACCATCTGCTCCACAATAGAATTGACTTGCTCGACTGTCAGTGTAAACCCTTGTGGGAATGTATCTCGGGTGCAGGTTTCCAACGTTGGCGGCAAACCTAAGTTGTAGTAACTGTTTGGGATCAGCTCCATCACCAACGCCAGTTCATCGCCATCATCGACTTGTGCGATGGATTTCACCAAGTTGTTGTGATGCCCTGCTTGCAAGCATGCTTCAAGTTCATCATGTGGGTAACCATCACTAGTCACTTCGCCCTTAAACACTTTTACCGCGACTTCATTCGGGAAGTCGTATTGAACGTCAGTCCAGTTAGCATGAGAAATCACGCCACTCGCGCCTTGCCCGAGAACATGGTTAAGCGAGTAACTGTTTGTGGTCACTTTCGGCACACTGTCTAGCGACGATGGGTGTTTGCAGAATGGGTTACCTGCAAAAGCAAACCACGCCAACTTAGGCAGCTTCATCAACACATCAGGGAACTGCTCTAGCTGGTTCGCAGAGAGACGAATCAATTCCAAATTAACCAAGTTTTCCATGCTATTTGGCAGTTGCTTGATGCGATTGCCCGCCAGTGCAAGCTTTCTTAGGCGCGGTCTTTCACCCAGACTGTTGGGGAGAACTTCAATCTCGTTATCGGTCAGAATAAGCCAACGTAACTGAGTTGGCAGTGAGGATTCACTCACCACGTTGATCTTGTTGGTTTTAAAGCCAACCATTTCTAGGTTTGGCAACTTGCCTAATACTTCAGGCAAATGGGTGAACTGGTTATTAGAAGCAAAGATGATTTTTAGCTTGGTCAACTGTTCCAGTTCTGGTGGCAAATCTGACAGTGCGTTACCAGATAAATCTAACACTTCAAGCGTTTCTGCAAGCTCTAAAATTTCCATAGGAAACTCAGTTAGCCCTTCCGCCAACTTCAGTTGTTTCGTTCCTACTAATTGTCCTGTTTTTAATTGTTCTAGAGTTTGCAAAACCAAGCCTTCTGATTGAGTTGAAATAAGCGGCGTAGTTTACGTGTCTTAACCTTGAAAGGCGAGGAACGTTAAGAATGTCACAAAGAAAAAACACTCAAAAAAGGACATTAACTGAAACGGGGCGTGAAGAAAGGTTGCCACTTTAACAAGAAGTCGAATCCGGCTACCGCTCAAACACAGACTTTTGATCTGGATTTAATGGCGTTACACTACGCGCCCTTTTGAACGGCAGGTCGCGTGGTTGGACACGTCAGCAGTAGCATGAAACTCTCTGAAAGCCCGATAACTCAACATAACTTTTACGGTCACACCTTTTTTCTTAAACGTGATGACATGCTTCATTCTCACTTTTCGGGCAACAAAGCACGTAAGTTTATGGCGCTGATGGAAGCGCAAAATAGCCAAATCAAAACACTCATCAGTTACGGTTCAGCTCAATCCAACGCGATGTATTCCCTTGCCGCTCTGGCGCAAATCAAAGGCTGGAACTTCGAGTTCTACGTTCAACATATTCCGTCTTGGCTTAAAGACTCCCCTATCGGCAACTATCGAGGCGCGCTCGATTTAGGTATGAATATCACGGCGATGCAGGACATCGAGTCCACTTTGCATCCAACCGAGTATATCGAGCAAGTACGTGGGTTGGACGACACAACCTTGGTTGTCCCAGAAGGCGGAAAAGCGACGATTGCCGAAGCCGGGGTAAAACAACTGGCGCGTGAACTGCTTGATTGGACACGCCTTGAAGGCAAAAAACAGTTTGCCGTAGCGTTGCCATCGGGAACAGGAACCACCGCGTTATACCTGAGTAAACACCTCAAGCCACATGGAATCGAAGTCCTTACCTGTGCTTGCGTAGGGGATGCCGACTACCTTACTGAGCAATTCAATACACTGGAAACTGAAAACCACCCAACCATACTTTCGGTGCGCAATAAACACCATTTTGGCCGTTTATACCAAAGCGACTACGAAACCTGGAATGCCTTGTACGACCATACCAACCTCGAGTTTGACCTGCTTTATGATCCTTACATGTGGCAATGTTTGCAGCCGTGGTTAGCAGAAAACGAAGACAAAACGCTCATATACATCCATCAAGGCGGGTTGCTTGGCAATGAATCCATGCTGCCGAGATACCAAAGAGAGTTTGAATAAGCTTGTTAGTACTTCTAATAAGCCGCAGCGTGAGTGATTAACAGTTATTGGTTATTAAGCTTTCGTCAATAATAACCAATAATTAGCGCTTCACGCTTTGCTAAAATAAACCTTAAATATATCTACCCTCCCTTCGCATTAATAATATTTATTGCATCACCTCCTCGCTTTAAAAAACATTATTATCATTAAATACCTTACCCTGCGTGACTTTCGTTCTGACTATAGATTTAGTAAGTAAGCAAAAGGAATTGGTTGTTTTGTCTATAGTGCGTTCTTTTATTTGCCGCTAAGCTATCACCAATTAAATTCAAGAGGCGATATTAATGAAGCGTCCAACATCAACACGTGTGAGGGGAGCTGGCTACGCGCCACTTATCGACCCAGTAACGTCTTCGTCAAGTAACCGCTCACGCACAAACTACTCATCAACGTCAAAGAACGCGACTCAAGCAAGCTACGGTGCGGTTGTTAGCAACAGTCAATCTCAAGCCGAGGCTGGATTCGAATGTCGAATAAAAATTCATGCTCCCAAAGATGACTTAAATACCCTGCAGTCTGGTGTTTTTTCTTTAGCGAAAACACAAAATGAACCGTTGATAAAACGCTGGAGCAAATTGGAGCAAAATCAACCATCACTCTGCACGGTGTTATCTGCCGAGTGTTTCGAAGCCGAAGACAAAACCCTTTTACATGAACTTTTTCAAGACATCGGCCTGAATCAAAAATTTAAAATCACCCCCAAGCCAGTTGGTAGTGAATATATTAATGCTGAGTTCTTACCATTTATTCCAGCGGTAGAAACCAAGGGGTTATTAGGATGGGCAGCGCAAGGTTATTACTATTATTTCCATGACGGGAAGCTAATGTATGAAATGGCGATCCTAGGGAATGATAAATTCTCTTGGCAAGTGACGGCTTCTACGGCCAACGGCATGACAGATGAGCTCATTAGCCCAAAAACGTTTAACATGATACTCGCCCCTGTCGCTATTGAAGGTAAGAAGGCAGCGGCGCAACATATTTTCTATCGTCGCGAAAAACTTACCAATGACGCGCTTGCAGAAATCAACCAAACTTGGCTCGATCAACACGCCACTTTAATCGATATTGCTGCACTTAAAGCTGTGGGGAAGCAGCCTTTGCTGCCACGAACCAAAGCAGCCACTGAATCGGACATTAAACCCGTCCACATAAAAAATCATAAGGTGAGAACAAAAGACGACGGAAAACAAGAATGGTGGACAGACATTGCTCCTCTCTACGGTTTGTCAGCAAAAGCGCTGCTCAAACTCAATCCGACGTTTGAAAGTGATCCTATTTCATTAAAAGTTGGCGATGTGCTAACGGTCAACATTACGCAGCCGGCTCAAGCAACGGGCAATTCTGACCAAAGTTGCCCACAGAACGACTTCATCGTCGGGCATGCCTATCCGCTTGGGGATATTTGGGGAAAATATTCAAAGCGAGATGTATGGGGAGAGTATTGCGGTGCAAACCAACCATCAACCGTCATCAATATCTTTAACCATTCCAACTTGTCACAGAATACACCTGTGTTGAATGTACAGAAGGTGGAAAATCGGTTGTTACGTGTGGCCGTTTCTTTTATTGAAGACGACATACAACTGACGCATATAACCAGTGTATCAAAGGCTTAACGGCCGCCAGCTGCGCTCGAACAAAGCGCCTAACCAAATGCCAATACGATAAGAATCAGCCTATCGTCGCCTGAATTTAAAAAAGTGAACACGTTTATGTACGGTGAAAATAACCAACCGGCTTCTTCTTCAAGCCAAGCAAAAAAAAGAAAGAATGACGCGTCTCACCATTCACAAGAAGGCGCTCCGACGAAACGATTACGAGACGTTCAAAACTTAGCGAAGTGGAACGAGTTCCAACTCAACTGGCAAAACCACGTTGAAGAAAATGACTTGGCAATCCAAGACAGACCGCCAGAAGCGCTGATTCGTTTTAACTACCGTTATGTCGTTAACGACAACACCGGCGCATTGAAGTACGAGCCAGTCACCGTCGATCAAGTTCTAAATAACTATGATGAGCTAGAGCGCGTTTATTATCGCCGACAAATCAATGACCCAAGCCCAATGCAAACTCGGCAACAAAGCCGCGATTCTGCTTCGGAAAGCATGTCTCAATTTGATATTAAGATCCCACCTCAATCCAACTCAGGTACCGCGTTAATGGTACCTTCTGTCGGAATGCCGGAAGAGTTTAAATCCAAAGAAAAGCTGCAAGAACTATATTGGTACACTGAGGGGATGAGTCGCCCCGTCTATCTGTTCGTCCACCAAAGTGAGCTGAACTTATATCAAGAGCAAATGGGGACACTACTTCAAGCCGCTGGCGTAGGTTTGGTTGGGTGGTCATTCGAGTCCGGTACCGTTGGTTTCGGTGCAACAAGAAAAGCTGTCGTGGATTTTTGCAAACTCAACCACCTTAAAAAAATCACCATGATGGACTGCAACGTGCTCATGTCTGAAATGGATCTAATCTCAGCCGCAGAAGAGGCAACATCAGAAGTCAAAGACGATACCACGCTGTATATTGCACTTGGCGTCACAAGTGGTGACACCTACGAGAAAGGCACAAAAGCACCAAACAGCTTGCTCAATGAAGGGGCAGTAAAAGGCCGACCAATCGAACAGTTCACTATGCTCAACCGCAATGTGTTGTTTGACCCTGCATTTATCTCTTCTTCAGAAGATATTGATGTCTCCAACGAAATGAAGTTCTTCAACAGCATTGATCAGCAAAAATCCATTGCGTTAAAAGATCTGAAGCTGCACCAAAAGCTCGATGACGAACTCGAAAGTCAGTATCCAAGAATCAACAAGCTGCGATTAAAGGCAACATCCAACGTTTACAATGACAAGTTTAAAGCGCATCTGACTCAAATATCTGAGAACGAAAAAAACCTCGTCATTCAAGTGAAAACTGGTACAAAACCAAACGTACAAAAGCATAACGTGACGGTTCAGGCGTTCAGTGAATACATCGCCTCAACGTTAGGAAAAGATCCTCTGCGTATTCAGTCTCTCGTTATTGAAAAGATGTTGGTGAAGTACAAAGACATGAGCATGGGGTCTGGCTATCAGTTTGAGCCGGAAGGGTTGGATGAGACGAATGCCGCACTCTATCCATATGAAGAGTCGAGTCATACACATGATGAAGCGTAAGCCATAATAAGACGTGTTTCCCTTGGCAGGCCGATAACACCAGGGGAGATGAATACAAATTCATAATGCTCGCGTTGTGGTGTTTCTTCCTTCCTGAATTTGTCGATAGTAAGGGGGTTATATTCGTGCTAAAAACGCTTTTCCATGAATAACAAATCCCAGATCTCGCCATCAAAAGAACGCTCTCCTGATTCACGCGACGTCACTTCAAACCCAAGAGATTCATAACAATTCTTCGCGACAGTATTACGCTCAAAGACCGCCAACGACAAGACTTGAGCATGATACTGAGTTTGAGACAGTTCGATGAGTTGCGTGAGCATGACTTTCGAAAGACCTTTCCCTCGAAAATCATTGGAAACAAAAACACGACAAATTCGAAATTGGGATTGAGACTCTTTAAACAGCTCAACATAGCCAGCCTGCTTCCCGTCACAAACGAGCATAAACGGCAAGACTTCAGGTTTCGCGCAATGGAGGCTAATCTGTTGGTGATCTAGAGGGAAATTGAAATTTGGCCCACCCCATTGATAGTTCAGTTGCTCTGAATCAATCCAACGGATGAGTGCCTCGTAATCTTCCTTTTCAAATGCTCTCAGTTCCATCTTCGTCTCTGCCATTGTTTATTATTTGATGAGCCCTAAGATCTCTTTAAACTCTGGTGCTCGGCAATCTTCTACCATTTCATACAAACACATTTCTACGCCTGTTAGGCCAACGCCATTCGCAGTCAGTTTTGCGAGCGCGAGCGCTTTGTTGGCTGGCGTTCGAGAAGAAACGCAATCCGTCACCAGTTCCACTTTGTAACCCATTTGACGCAGCGACACCGCGGTTTGATACACACAAATGTGCGCTTCGATACCACAAACCAACCAAGTATCGACTTTGGCGTTTTCTACCGCGAGTTTGAATGTCGGTTCTTTGCAACCATCAAAGGTATGCTTTGCAATCGCCAAGTGCTCTTTCGCTAATACTTCACGAATCGGTTCTACCGTCGGGCCTAATCGGTCTGGGTTTTGCTCAAGCCAAACAATAGGGAGCTTGAGAGCCTTTGCGCCCTTGACTAACTTAGTCGTACTTTCAATCAGCGCTTCGCTTTCGTGCATTAGCGTTGCCAGTTTACCCTGCACGTCGACAACAATTAGACCCGTGGTATTCTTCGATAACATTCTCATCTCCTAGAGCGACAAGAGCATCACTCTGCTCAAGCATTTGAATATAAAGAATGTACCAGAAGCCCAGCATAATCAGATGAGCAAATTCGCAAAATTATTGTCCGCTCACGCTATTTGAATCGCTCTCGAAACAGTTCGATTAACACTTTGACCTTGTTCGGCAAAAACAGATTGGATGGGTAAATCAACGTCAGATGTTGCTTAGGATGGGTGAACTCCGGCAACACCTCCACCAGTTGGCCGTCTTCTAAAGCTGGCTTAGAGTGCACTTGCGGGATAAAGGCGATGCCGTTACCTGTAATCGCCATTAACCGCAGCAAGTTCAAATCGTCCGACCTAACCGCCACATGCAATTCTGGATCTAACAATCCGGCATTGTATCGGTTAGTCAGCAAACGATGATGCTTTAAATCGTCCATGCTTTTTAGAGGAGGATGGGCATCTAAATAAGCTTGAGAAGCGACAAAGTGACTGCGGTAAGGCAATAAGCTGAACTGAACATAGCTGTCGTCCGAGACTTTCGCCACGCTCGGTAAAAGCTGAAGATCAAACGCTTGTCGCTTAAGATCGACACTCTCTTGGTGGTTCTCAATCTCTACCGACATCTCAGGGTAACGGGTCGTATATTCGTTAATGATCGAATTAAACGCCGCCGAGCTCATCAATGCAGAGGGAATCGCAACACGCACTTTACCCGTCAACTCTTGTTGGTATTCATGCATCACATTCAAACCTTGTTGAATGTGCTCTATGGGTTGCCCCACCAGCTCAAACAGACGCTTGCCGTGCTCGGTCAACTCAATGGTTCGCGTGGTTCGAATCAGCAATTGGCAGCCCAACGCTTTCTCTAATTCTTGCAAACGTCGACTCACTTTAGAGCGTTGTAACTGGTTCGCCTCTGCCGCCGCACTGATACCACCGTGCACGACAGTTTGGCTAAACAGGTGAAGATCATCAAAACTAACGTTCATTGTCCTACTTTTAGGTCACTCATGCGCTTATTGTCATTCTACTGAATTGTGACCAAGTTCTCTATAATCGCTTGTCTAATTTGCTTGCGAGCACCATAAATTCAGGTATCTATTATGACGGCAGATCATAAATTCAAACACTGGATGCGAACACTTATTGTCCTGTTCATTGTACTATTTTTCTACATCATCATTGCGGATCGACACGCTCCAATCACGACCGAAGGGCGAGTCCAAGGTTACGTGGTGCAAGTTGCACCAGAAGTTTCAGGTAAAGTGACCGATGTGCTGATTGCCAACAACCAGTCTGTACACAAAGGCGATGTGCTGTTCACCATTGATGCTCGTAAATACAAAATCGCTTTAGAACAAGCGCAGCTATCACTGCAATCCGCTTACGAAAAAGAAGCAACACTGTATTCGCAACGTGAAGCTGCACTGGCAAACATTGCTCGTGCTCAAGCGACTTACAACAACGCGCACAGTGAGTACTCACGTCTACAAAAGTTGTCGAAGCAAAAAGTCATTTCTCAATCCAACTTAGACAGTGCCTACGCACAAAACCAAGTTTCTCGTGCGGCACTAAAAGCCGAGCAACAAAACTTGAAAGTGATTGAAGCACAACTTGGGGACAAAAAAGGCCAAAGCACCGCAGTACGCATTGCTCAAAATGGCATTGAGAAAGCTCAACTCGATCTAACTAATACCGCAGTCCTTGCTCCGAGTGACGGCGTAGTAACTAACCTGCAATTGGAAGTCGGCACCATGGCAAGCACCAACATGCCATTGCTTACCTTTGTACCAACCAGATCAATGTGGGTTGCTGCGGATTTTCGTGAGAAATCGGTAGCGGGCGTCGACAACAGTTACCACGCCATGGTTGCGTTTGATGCTAACCCAGGTTCAGTTTATGACTTCGACCTATCTAGTCGAGATTACGGCGTTGCCGCTGCACAGCAAACTCCAAACGGTGCACTGACCAAAGTCGAAGTGAACAATCGTTGGGTACGTGATGCGCAGCGCACTCGTGTGAACCTAACCAGCGAAGAAGCACTGCCTTCCTCTCTGTTCGTTGGTTCTCGTGCCACCATCGTACTTTACCCAGACAACAGTCCGTTTTGGGCGTTGATGGCACAAGTTCAAATCTACCTTGCTAGCTGGTTCCACTTTATCTACTAGGCGGCTGCGATGAAAACCTTACGTATTTGGTTTGGCTGCTCAATGGGTTTGGCATTGAGCATGATCTTTGGTTGGTCTTACGGTTTCTTTGCCGTCATGCTACCACTGTTTGTACTCGGCCGTATGGACCACTTCAGTCTGCCACTCGTCTTGATGGTGCTGTTCTCGGCGGTTTGGACGACAGTTCAAGCCACCTTTATTCTCGAATACTTACAGTTCCACCCCACACTGATGTTCGCGGCAGTGGGCATTATGATGCTGTTTAAATGCATCGCAATGATGAACCCAAAAACCTATCTGTTTGGCTACATGGGGTTATTGGTTGGCTCAATCGTACTGAACTTCGCGAGCTACGATTTCATGGATATCGAAGAGTTCAACGTCAACCTTTGGGTGATTTCGTTCAGCAATATCTTTGTCTGTGCTCTCGCCTATTGGCTATTCCCAGAGCCAGAATCAAAGATCTTACAAACAGAAATGACTACGCCAGTAAAAAGCGATATCGACTACATCAGCCAAGTAGCAATGGGCTGGGTGGTAGCAATGGCGGCGTTTTTGGTGTTCCAAATAGGTGATTTGTACGACTCACTTTCGGCGCAGGCTTCGATCCTCATCATCCTAACGCCAATGACACTCGCCGGCTCAATGGCCATGGCGAAAATCCGTATCATCGGCACAGCGTTAGGCTGTATCGCAGGTATGGCGGTGCAGTTAATCTTGGGAAGCTGGTTTGGTCATGGGTTGCTGTTCTGGCTGGCGTTTACCATCGCTATGGGGCCATTCTGTTTGTGGCTAACGAAAGGACAAGTCAAAGCCGCCATTGCGTTCTCGGCGATGTCTGCCCTGTCTGTTCCACTGACCACGTCATTGGTGCCTGAGCAGAAAGACGCGTTCTTCTCCATCTTGTACCGATTCAGTTCGATATTCGTAGCGGTAATGCTTACCGCAATGGTGATGTGGGTAGTACACCACTGGATTCGCGTGATGTTATTGAAGCATCCAGAGATGAAGAATGTGGAATTGAATTGACGGAAAACGAGAAACGAAGTATGCCGCTCACCTTGCTGTTAGCGGCATTTTTATTTAGAACCGGTCACCCTGAACGACGAGTAACGAAGTGATTCAGGATCTACCCAAAGAGTGCTATTAAGTCCTGAGGTTATCGCCATTTCCCAGCGAGTTGTTAGCAGATTCCTAGTCTCGTTTAGACTCGCTGGAATGACCCAACTTTGGATACAGACCAAATATAAAAATATCGCGAGCAACGTATCTACCAACGTCCGTCATCCTGAACAACGAGGAACGAGGTGATTCAGGATCTACCTACATAGTGCTGAGAAGTTCTAAGATTATCGCCATTTCCCAGCGAGTTGTTGGCAGATTCCTAGTCTCGTCTAGACTCGCTGGAATGACCCTGTCTTAAGTTTCTGTATCGAAGATAAATTTCGATACTAACTCGCCAACTCTCTACTAATGGACAAAGGGCTTTCCTTAAAGTACACGGTGTTAGAAAACCCCGTTTCCTTTTTCCGTTTTGCTTAGGTTATGTGGCACTAAGACTGAAGTGAACTCATCAAACTCAAGAGCGATTGTCGCTGCTCATTAGGAAGTACTGCAAATAGCGTTGCCATTTCACCAAAAAACTCAGGCCCCATCGAGGAAACCAACCCTAGCCCTTGTTTTGACAACGATATTTTGACTGAGCGCTTATCAACTAAGTCATGTTTACGGACGACGAGATCTTTTGCTTCTAAGCGCTCCAATCGGTTTGATAGTGCGCCTGATGATGGTAGCAATGTCTGCTCTTTGAGTGCTTTTGCCGTCAACTCATAAGGTTCCCCAGAACGATACAATGTTGCAAGAACATCAAATTCAGAAGGATTAAGCCCATGTTTTTTGCAAAAGTGGCTTCTTGCATCAGAAAGTGATGTACCGAATCGAACGAATAACGTCACAAGTTCAATGATGTTTCCGTCCAACTCTTTGTTTATTGATAGCCACTGATCAGCAACTTGCTTGCTCGTCATCTTCAAAATAATGAATCCATGTAATAACGCTCTGTACTATTTTATTCTCGTCACTTTCTACTACTTTGCAATAACCGACAACGCCATCTCTTAAACGTCATCTTTGAATCCAAGTAGAGAAACTCAAGAATAAGGCCTAACGTAAATAGTACCATTACTAAAATTGCGAGAACATCTACGGAAAAGGCCATAAGTGCTTTAATTAAATTCATCACCTTCATTGTCCATCACCTCCTAATTATCTGAGACTAAACCTTCTTCCTTCTCAACTCCGGATCCACTAGCACTAACTTTAGAATCAAAACCTACTGTCAAAAGAAGGCCCTAGCCTTCTAAAACCACCACCAGAGGATCAAAGAAAAGATCAACAGAGGTGACTTTACTCTTAATTTATGTTTAAGTAAATTATGTTTACATAAACATAATTGCAAAAATGCAGTTGAAGGAGAATCATGAAAATCATATTAGCGATATTAGCCCCCTTACTTTGGGGAACGACCTACGCTGTTGTTTCATCGGAGTTTGTTGGTTGGTCACCGTTCGCGCTAGCAGTATGGAGAGCCCTACCTGCTGGCTTCATCCTATTGATTTTAAAGCCAACAATGCCCAAGTTATCAGAGCTCCCCGCTCTATTTCTGATTGGCTTCCTTAATATCGCGTTATTTTTTGGCTTATTGTTCGCTGCGGCGTTGAGACTACCGAGTACTTTGGTTGGCGTCGGAATGATCGCCTTGCCTGTTGTGAGCTTGGCAATCATGGGGATCGCGCATCAAGTCAAACCATCAATGATCCAATTGGTGTCGGCATTTGTGCTGATGGGGTGTTCTGCTTATCTATTCTTGACCAGTCACGCGCCCATCAGCTTATCAGCGGTATTACTCTTGGTTGGTGCTATGAGTGCATTGATTGCGGGAAGTGTTGTTGCTAAACACGTGATGAAAAAAATCCACTGGTGGAAATTACTGACATGGAAACTCATCTTTGGCGGCATCATCTTATTACCTCTCGCCTATTGGGATGTTTTTTCAGGTGGAAAAGCCGTCGTACCTTTAGTCCCAAACAACTTTGAACAGTGGCTAGCAATGGGTTGGATTATTATCGGATTAACCTCTGTAGCCTACGGGGCTTATGTCTATACCATCCCTTTAATTACAACGAATGAGCTCAGTTTCTTTGGCACCTTTAACCCAATTCTGGCAATGATCTTAGGCGTCACGCTCATGGGAGATTCACTGACTCACGTGCAAACTGGTGTGATGGTATTGATGGTGGTCAGCAACTTGATTGCTCAGTTCTTCGAGTATCGTAAGAAGCTCCCGACCGAGCAGGAAGTGATTAATTATTAACGGCTGCGATTTTCGTGATTTTATAGAGAGAAAACCCAAGACCCGAACTCTTGGGTTTGTTGTGAACGACATAATTCCCAACATCCGTCATCCTGAGGAACGAGGTGATTCAGGATCTACCGACCCAGTGCTGTTAAATTCGAAGGCTATCGCCATTTCCCAGCGAGTGGTTAGCAGATTCCTAGTCTCGTCTAGACTCGCTGGAATGACCCAACTTGAGTTAGCTGCGTCGAACTTAAACTCTGATATTAGCCCGACAACTCCTTACGAATGATCTCTGCGCCTGCGCTGAGTGCATTGAGCTTCGCAGTTGAAACTTCGCGAGGTAGAGGCGCCATGCCGCAGTTGGTGCATGGGTAAAGTTTGTCGGCATCGACGTACTTGAGCGCTTCGCGCAGGGTTTCTGCAACCTCTTCTGGTGTTTCAATCTCGTTGGTTGCTACATCAATTGCGCCAACCATCACCTTCTTACCACGGATAAGTTCAAGTAGTTCGATAGGTACGCGTGAGTTGTGACACTCAAGCGAGATAATATCGATGTTGGACTTTTGCAGCTTCGGGAATACTTCTTCGTATTGTCGCCACTCAGTGCCTAGCGTCTTCTTCCAATCCGTGTTGGCTTTGATGCCGTAGCCATAGCAGATATGCACTGCGGTTTCGCACTTAAGTCCTTCAATGGCGCGTTCTAAGCAAGCTATGCCCCACTCGTTCACATCATCAAAGAACACGTTAAATGCGGGCTCATCAAATTGGATAATGTCGACGCCTGCCGCTTCAAGCTCTTTGGCTTCTTGGTTAAGAATCTTTGCGAATTCCCAAGCCAGTTTTTCTCGGCTCCCGTAGTGATCATCATACAGCGTGTCGATCATCGTCATTGGCCCCGGTAGCGCCCACTTGATGGGTTGTTTGGTTTGCTGACGCAAGAACTTCGCATCTTCCACAAACACAGGTTTGGTTCGGCTGACTGGGCCAACAACCGTCGGTACACTCGCGTCATAGCGATTACGAATGGTCACGGTTTTGCGGTTCTCAAAGTCTACTCCGCTAAGGTGTTCAATAAACGTCGTCACAAAGTGTTGGCGAGTTTGTTCACCGTCACTGACAATATCGACCCCTGCCAGTTCTTGCTCTTGTAAAGAGACTCGCAGCGCATCACGTTTGCCATCAATCAATTCGTCACCTTGCAGTTTCCACGGTGACCAAAGCGTCTCTGGTTGAGCCAGCCAAGAAGGCTTAGGTAAGCTGCCCGCCGTTGAAGTCGGTAATAGTGTTTTCATCGTCATTCCCTTTTAAATTCTCGTTTTCGATTACGCGTAATTTGCAGACCATTGCTCAAGGATCGCTTGATAAGGCTTGATAAGGCTTGATGAAGTGCTCCTCAGCAAACTTCCCTTGCTCTTTAGCAAGCTGGCTGCGCTCTTCGCGGTCATAAACGATTTGGGTTAACGAGTGATCGAGATTCTTCAAGTTCGGTTGGTAACACTGGCCGGCTACCGCGTTCGCGTTGTAAATCTCTGGGCGATAAATCTTTTGGAACGTCTCCATGGTACTGATTGTGCTGATCAGCTCTAGGTTTGAGTAGTCATTCAACAAGTCACCGAAAAAGTAGAACGCCAACGGAGCAACACTGTTTGGCGGCATAAAGTAGCGAACCTGCAAGCCCATCTTTTTGAAGTACTGCTCGGTCAATGACGATTCGTTTGGCGCGTATTCAAAACCCAACACTGGATGCTGGTTGTCAGTACGTCGGTAAACCTTGTTGTCCGACACACTCAAACAAATCACTGGCGGCTTTTGGAAATGTTGTTGGTACGATTCCGATTTCACGAACGCTTTAAACAGCTTACCGTGCAGCTCACCAAAATCAGCAGGGATGCTAAATTGAGGTTGGTCTTTGTTGTGGTCTAGAAGCAGAACGCTAAAGTCGTAATCGCGCACATAAGAAGAGAAGTTGTTACCGACAATGCCTTCGATACGTTCATTAGTTTTGCGGTCAATAATGTTGGTTTTGAGCACTTCGATGGAAGGGAACGCTTCACCACTGCCTTGAATATCCATGTCCACAGAGATGATTTCCAACTCGACACTGTAACGATCGCCATTCGGGTTATCCCAATGTGCCAAGGCATTGAAACGATTGTCGATCATGCGCAGTGCATTACGAAGGTTATTTTGGCGGCTGTCACCACGAGCTAGGTTGGCAAAGTTGGTGGTGATTCGCGTGCTGTCTGATGGTTGGTAATTCTCATCAAAACGGATGCTTTTAATAGCAAAATTGAAATCGTTATTCATGGTGAGTTGGTATCCTATTTCCTTAGATAAACGCTGACTGATTCCTAACTCTGTTTTTGGGGATGGTTGTATTTTTTGATTTTCCCAATCGTCAGTGTGTGCAGCGTTTACTTCGAAAATTCAGTTCAAAAACAGCTGTCACAGTGCCTAACACCAGAGCAGTCTGCTTTTTATACTTGCTTCGTTACTTGAATAACATTGGTAATACTTCACGTTGAACATGAAGGAATTTCATGGTTTGAGGAAAAAGCTTCCATTGCAGGCGTGTTGGATCGTTTGCATGTTAGACACAGTGCTACAGACAATAGTAACAGCAAGAACATGCAAGTGAGCGCAAGCAAACCACAGGTTAAGAAATGTTCTCTTGCATATAATATTCACAATAGAGAGTGGCGCTTTATGGCCAGAAAAACTAAGTCTCGCCAATTAGATGAGGATTTTGACAACCTGCCTACTCATCAGAGATTGTATGGCAAGTGATATTTTTAGTAAAATCTGTTTTTATTCTTTAGTTAATGCTATGAATATAAAAGTAATAGTTAACAAAAATATATAGCGTAGGCATAATATGCCAAAGTTATAAATTTAAGAGTCAGAGGTTAGAGTGCGCGATTTCAAAACGATACAAACTCTTATGGGCGATCTCCCAGAAGACATTACAAAAGCTTACCTGATTGGTAGTACTGGTGCAGGAAAAAGCTCACTTGTACAACATATACTGGGCACAACAGACGTTAACTTTCCTACAACTACACAACGTAGAACTACAGTAGCGCCAACTGAATATGTAATTAATAGGAATTTACAATATAAAAGCACAATCTTGCTAAAGAAAAAAGAAGATTTATTATTCGCAATCGAAGATCTGATTTTTGAAGCTATAAAAAAATCCTTAGATCCAAATTCTAGCTTGAACGATGTATGTTATGAATTTGAACAGTCTCCTGATGAAAGATTTAAATTAAAGCATATAGTATCTGAAAAAGAAATTGAAGCTCAGGCATCCATATTGATATCTAGATTAAAGCCTCTATCGCTAGATATCAATGATGATGATTTATTTGAAAATTCAAAGCTCATAAGCATCATTGAAACCATAAAAAACAATTTCCTTTATGATATTAAATCTAACTTCCATAGAGTATGCCCTGACGCTGGAGATCTTTTTGAGCAAGAAATAATTGAAATTAGTGGGATAAATAATAAAGATGATTTTATTTCCAAGAATAAAGAACTATTAAAAAATGACTTCGGCTCAATTTCAGCATTAGTAGAATACATCAGGATTGAAGGCGACCTAATATCTGATAACTTTGATAAAAACTTGAATTTCGTCTTGATTGATGGTGAGGGTATTGGTCACTCATACAGTGAAAAGCGCGATACATTATCAACAAGGCACTACGACTACTTTGATTTCTGCAACCATATAATTCTAATAGGTGACGCTGAAGAAGCTTTTGCTACTGGGGGACAAAGTGTAATCGAAAGTATATGCTTGAATGGTTATCAGGATAAGTTTCAACTTGTATTTTCAAAAACAGACAAATTAGATAACACAGATATCAATGGCTACATTAGAAGAAATCTACATAATTTATCTTCAGCACTCAGTAAACAAAGTATAGATTTTAATATTGAGAACAAAGATACATTTAAGTTTGGGGAGCTTAATAAAAAAAAATTTAACACACACACAAAGGGACAAATACGAAAACTATTAGATACTATAAATAGTAAAAGAGAAAGAAAGATTATTGACCTAGAGTATGATTATTCAAAATTTTACTCCACGATACGAAATGATGAGTTTCATGAAGAGTTCATTGATCGTTTAAATAATGAACATTGGGCTGTATTAAAAGCATTCAGCAAGCGGTTAAGCTGGCATGACTTTGAATATCGCCACCTAAAGCCATTGAGTTGGATTCTCACGTTTATCATGCGAGATATAAACCTATTCTTGATTAAAAACAACTTAGTTTCTGAAATATACGATTCGCAAAATAAAATAAAAAGAAATTTTTCTAAAAATCTTAGAAATTACATCTATAGTGAGCTAATAGTTAAAAGAGCTCATTTATGGCAACAAGCGTATGAAATGGAAGGGCGCGGTTCCCATCAAGATAGAAAAGACTTTATATATAAATACATAATTTCTAAGGTTCTACCTAGTGAAAATAGCACTGAATTTGAAAGTTTTAGAAAAAATTTAAAAAAATTGCTAATTATTTCCGGAGCGTTAGAAATGAAAGAACCTATTAGAACAACCATTAGTAAAATATCCATTACTAACATTTTTGGAAAGAGAGATATAGTATGGAACCTCCAAGAGGATATTAACTTATTAGTTGGTAAAAATGGTACAGGTAAAAGCACTGTATTAAACTTACTTAGTGCTTGTATATCTAATGATAAAGATATTCTTGAGTATTACCATTATCCATATGTAGAAATAACAATAAAGAAAGAGTATGATCATGGGGAAAATATAGAACAAGTTCTAAAGGCTAATACACCATCTCTAGATTTAAACCCTATCATAGTCTCATCACCTAGTGATCTTAGTAGGTTCTCTAATAGAAATGAGGTTTTAACTCTAGATACTGTCATCGAAAACTTGACTAATAAGTTTAGTAAATATCAAAGAAATGTTAATCAAATTATATCGAACAAAACCGAAGAATTACAAAAAAAACGTAATAGTATACTCGAAAACATTTCTGATAGTACACCAGAATCTTTATTAGACTTTAAGAACTTAACAGTCGAAATTAATAGAATCAAAGAAGGTGAATTAAAGTTACTACATCAATTTAAAGAAATAATGGATGAGTATTTTAAGGATACAGACAAGAAAATTATAATTGATGATGAAAATGAAGCTTTAGTAATTGAATTGTCGTCAAATGAAAATAAAAGAATTAATTTAAACCAACTTTCCTCTGGTGAAAAGCAGTTATTAATAATATTTCTAAACGTAATTTTAAACTCCGGAAAGTCATCCATTTTAATCATGGATGAGCCTGAATCATCTTTACACGTTGAATGGCAGTCATCATTTATAGACAGTGTGAAAGAATTAAATCCAAAAATGCAAATAATATCGACTACTCATAACCCATTAATTTTATTAAATCGAAATAAAAATGAAATTGGAGTTATTGAGCAAAATAGTATTAACATTGACACAAGCAAATCTGGGACGAAATTTTTAGATATTTCTTCAATACTTCTTGAACACTTTAACTTATCTTCACTAATTGGAAATGACATGAAAGAGATGATTAAAGAGTATTCATCTCTACAATTAACTGACCAACCTAGTGAAGAAGAGCAAAAACGTATTAGTGAGATAAAATGCACTCTTGATAATAGTTTCACAAGCGAAGTCCTTTACAATAGAAATTATTACAAGTTTCTAAAGTTTCTAAGAGACCATAAAGATATTGACTTTAATAAATTTGAAAGTATTGGAGAAGAGGAAATGGATGCGTTTCTTTCTGAATTTGGAGACTTATTCAATGATTAGCATGGTCGAGCTATATAGTCACGGTGATTATGCTGATACATTGACAGCGTTCAATTCTTCAACGGCTGAACGCCGATGGTCTCTTTTTACGCCTGTACATTTAAAGGTAACTAAAGGGAAGTGTCCTATCTGTGAATGCCTCTTAGACGGAAGTGTAACTAGAGCAAGTAATAATAGCGCTAACATTACAATTAACGCCACAATGGATCATTATAGACCTAAGAAATCCACACTATATCCATTTCTTGCTTATGACCACAAGAATTATATTGTAATGTGTGCAGACTGTAACAACTTATATAAAGGGTGTGAGTTTCCATTATATCCACCTTCAGTTCGTGGAATTTGTCAACAATCGATTACTCAAGAGCAACCACTCATTGTCAATCCTTTGATAGATCAATTAGATGACCTATTTGATATCCGATTGATAAATTCATTAAGTGGACGCAAGTTATTGGAATTAACACCAAAACACAGTAATGGTTACAAATATGAAAAGGCTTTAAAGACAATAGAAATGTTCTGTATCGGCCATTATGATACGTTTTCTCATACTAATAGCCACGCAAAATCTTTACGGCTCGAAATTTTATCTAGCCATTACCAAAAGTTTAATAAGTTCATTAAAGCACTAAATAATGGTGATATGAAAGAAGCTTTATTAGAGTACAACAGTAATAACCTTTCTGAATATGGTTTTACTGAAATCATTAAGAAAAAACAGTTTTCAGATCATACATAAACACTCACCTGCTCGCCAACACATATAGTGTAGGCGAGCAGCTTGTGGGTTTATAGTTTCTAATTTTCGTTTAAGGCAACGCCAAGGCTACAAAGTTATGCCAGTTGGTTAGATAGTTTAAGCAACTTCGCTAACTATCTTAGTGTGACAACGTGATGGATAGCTTTTGGCATAAGAGTGCGAATAGTTTTTGTGTCCATCCTGGTAACGGTCGCAGCATGGGTATGTTCTGCTCGCTCCCTGAGGGTATATTTGCAGTTCAGGACAGACTCGAGCGAACTGCTACTTTGCGTCAGCTATAGCGTTGATTCCCAAAGCTTCTAGCGCTTTTTCTGGGAATGGGGCTCCCCATGATGACATTAAAATTTGTAGTTCAACCAAGGGCTTTGCACAACGTCTTATAGGTATGTTGGTCTACTATACCATCAACAAACTGTACCAAAGACCCCATAGGTTAATTCTTTTACGCTATGCCAATCTTTATTAGTTACGCTCCCAGTAACAGCAATACTTCGCCACCTAAGTTGAGACTCTTTTTGACGTTGGATTTAACGATTATCTCTTCCAGCTTAATTATGCCATTGCTACGACTCTTGGAGGATACTGAGCTTGTTTCTAACTACTCTTTTAATGATAATTTGATATCACTTGATCGGTTTCACGTTTGATTTGCCACCCAAATACATACTGTTTCGCTGAAGTGAAGAGCCAGACCGCTTTTTATCGCCATATTTTCTTAGTGCTCCTCAGAGAGTCGCCCTAGCATCACGTTCGCATAACTACGCGTTGTTCGTAAAGCAAGTAAAGGCTAATTTAGAGTATTCGATTGAATTAGTTTTCATTTAGGCAATTATATTTTACTAATCTAAACGTGAAATGTTTAGGTGTTCTCCTGTGTAACACGCCTCGTCAGCGCATCTTTAAACACCTATTCATTTATCTCTACTTATAATGATTCCCCACACAACTAACACTTCCCCACTCCTTCCCTTTTCCCACACTTTCAACGATACTCTTGCGCCTTATTGTTCAGTTGGAAAACTTCATGCCTCAAGCTAACTCCGTTGTCGTACTCGACTTTGAAACCACAGGTCTGTCTCCGAATATGGGGGATCGCGCGATTGAAATCGGTGCGGTTAAGATCGTTGATGGTGAGGTGGTCGATAGTTTTCAGCAACTTATGAATCCTGGCTTTCGTGTGAGCTCATTTATTGAGGGTTACACAGGCATTACCAATAACATGCTGCGCACCGCGCCGAGCTGCGATGAAGTGATGGCATCGTTCAGTGAGTTTATTGCGGGGGAGAATCTTATCGCGCACAACGCGTCGTTCGATAAGCGATTTCTGGATGCAGAGCTAGAGCGAATCGGCTGTGGTTATTCTGGCGAGTTCGCTTGTTCTTTGTTGGTAGCAAGACGCCTTATCCAAGATGCGCCGTCACACAAGCTGGGTGAATTGGTTCGTTACAAGAACATCGAAAACGACGGCGTATTCCACCGCGCGTTAGCCGATGCACAGGTAACGGCAAAGCTGTGGTTGCTGATGGTAGAAGAGCTTGAGCAATCGGGCATTGTCGCGCCAAGCTTTAAGTTTATGCAGACGGTAAGTAAGACAGCGAAAGGAAAAGTGGATCAGCTACTGGCTAAAAGCCGTGCTTAAACCACAAACAAGTAACGCCCAATCATGCGGGCGTTACTTATGCCCTGTGAATTTAGATTCTAGGGTTTACACCGAGATCATATGAGGTCGGATATTGGTTGGCTCAGCGCTTGCTGGCGTTGGCTCTACACCAGAAATCGCCGCCTGCTTTTCAATAAGATCTTGAATAAAGCACTCTGTCCACGCCTCTAACGCTGCCACATTTAGCATCGCCATCGGTTGTTGCGACCATAAAACGGCGCTGTTTTCCTGATGCGACACAATGTGTGCAGGCCAGTATTCACCAAAGATATTGCTCTTTGCCAGCTGCTCCGATATCGGGTTTGCCTCACCAAGTTCTACATACAGTACCATCCACTCTTCATTCTGATGCGTGAAATGAAGTTGATACTTTTGGTCAATCAACAGGCTGTAGATACCATCTTGCGCGGTTGGGTTCTCTAGGCCGTTCTTTTCGAAAAAGTGTTTAACTAGGTGATCGAATGTGGTTGTCATTAGTGGTTAGCCTCCAAGTTGACGATGCTGAATTCTCCCGATAAGCCGAATTTCGGTAGGTCGTAGCCTGATTTGTGCCAGAAATCCTGAACAAACCAGCTGGTAAAATCTTCCTTGCTTGGGAAAGAAAACTCACCAAAGTTCGGGTCAAAGAAGGTCACTTTCTCCCCATCAACCGCGGCTGCAACGGCGTGTGCATTACTTGGGCCTTCAAGGCCGATCTTCTTCAATAGCGATGTTTTAGGGCCGTTATCAACGATCTTCGCCGCAAGCTCAGCAGCACCATTTCGACCACGGCTTGTTTGTCCATGCACACGTGATAATGCACCAAGTTCTCGGTAAGGCGATTCGATGTTGTTGCTTCTTAGCCAACCTTCTGTGATCGCTTCTTGGTCATAACCCACCATGCCATCGGTTTGCAGTTGCGCGACAGACTGCATTGTCTCTTTGTTCAGCTTACCTTTGTCGCTTGCCGTTCCTGATTGAAATAGCTGTTCGCCAAGGTTAGAGCCTTCTGCTCGTGCCTTCATCCAGTGAGCGCTCAGTGCTTCACAACATCCGCCAGAGGTGTTGGTGTCTTTTAGGATGGCGTTTTTGATGCTGCCCGTTACCTGAGAGACCTTCATGGTCACTTCGCCGTTGTGTTTTGCTGCCGAGTTACGCAATGAAGCGGTTTTAGTGCTAACCAGAGCGTGCAAAATACGATCGCCCAGCGTTTGTACCGCTGTTTTGAAGTTTTGTAACTTTGAGCGAGGCTCTGCGCTTTGTTCTGGTGTCGCGCTTTGCAGAGAGAACGAACTGATTGGTGCTGGGTTTGCAGTAGCACCACTACTCATCTGTTGCAGCATCAAGTTGCGAATGGCATCTGGCGTCATTTGCGTGCTTGCACTCAAGCCACCAAGTTGACCTTGGTTTTGTGGTTGGCTGACTGGTGCAGAGATGATTGGTCCACTGATAGAGGAAATATTAGTAATACCTTGCATAACTACCTGCTTTCTTTGTTTATTTTTGTATGCTGCAAGGTTAACCAAAGCGATGAAGTTGGGCTGTTAGTCATGGTCGTTGTTTTGTTGATTTGAGCGAATCCTTCTCTCACATAGAGAAAAGACTCTTAGAAAGATTAATAGTAACTATTCATATAGAACCATACGATATAAATCACTAATTAATCTTTAAAATCTTATTTGCCATTTTTATTTGACCAGGAAGATAAATCATCTGTAACAAATTAGGCATTGAAAATATGACTACAGCTTTTAATAAATTTAAAATAATATGGTAATCACCAGGAGTAAATTTAAGAGCTGACATTAAAAAAGCTAGAAGGATAAATGCATAACAAAACTTTTGAACAAACTCATCGGGATACCAAGAGTACGTTATTTTCGTTTGATTTTTTTCTTGTTCTAATTTACATCGAAGCTCGCCCCCAATTTCACTCCCCGCAAGAATTGAACTTGAGTTTGTGAGCTCACGTGTATTAAACAATCTGTCTTGATGAGCTTCAAAACTTCGAGAAGTTTTTCTTCGTATTATTAGGATATTTTCCTTCTTCTTAGTCAAGTAAGCACCTTCACTAGGGTTACTCTCATTCAAATAAAAATAATCAGTATTGTTTAACCGAGAAAGAATCTCTTCTATTGGTTCATCGCTATATTTTTCGCTTCTATAAAGTGCGTGATTTATATGCATTACAATATTACAGCCTTGTTTAAAATTGAGATGTAAATTTTAAACAAGGCCGGCTAAAACACCACTTCCAAAATGACCATATTTATAGGCAAATGGTCTTTATTTTAATAAAGCTCCAAACTGCGAGAATTTCACGCCGGCACTCTATCCGAAATCACCTTGCCATCTTTGATGGTGATGATGCGCTTGGTGCGCTCTGCTAGGGTGTTATCGTGCGTCACGATGATCAAGGTTCTGCCTTCAGCGTGGAGTTGATTGAACAAGGCTTCAATCTCTGCGCCAGATTTCGAATCCAATGCACCAGTAGGCTCATCGGCTAGGATGATTTGCGGATCGTTGACCAAGGCTCTTGCAATCGCGACCCTCTGTTTTTGACCGCCAGAAAGCTGGTTTGGTTTGTGGTCGAGACGATCCCCTAGCCCGACTTGCTCTAGCAATTTAGCGGCACGCTGGCGACGTTCTTTGGCTTTAATGCCAGAGTAAACCAACGGCAGAGCCACGTTATCCAACGCTGTGGCGTATTCCAGCAAGTTAAAGCTTTGGAAGACAAAACCTATCTTTTGGTTACGAATACCGGCTAGCTCGTTCGGGCTTAAACTTGCGACGTTTTGACCACCCAATTGGTATTGGCCATCGGTTGGTTTATCTAAACAGCCAAGCATGTTCATCAAAGTCGATTTACCCGAACCAGATGGGCCAAGAATCGACAGAAATTCCCCTTGGTTTATGGTTAAGTCGACGCCATCTAGAGCGCGCACTTCGGCCTCTCCGCTTGCGTAGTATTTGCAAATGTTAGTCAGCTCAACCAATGGGGCGTTTGACATTTTCTCTCCAGAATTCTTTTTATTATTCACTTTGCAGCGCCTCCAGCGGGCTCACTTTTGCTGCTCGGTTAGCAGGTAACCAAGCAGATGCGACGCCAATAAACACCAAGGTGGTAATTACAATTGCAACGACTATCCAAGAGAGCTCAGGAACGGGTCTGCCAAGGCGTTCATAAAACATGTCGCCTTCTAAATTAATCGCACTAATTGCGCTAACAAGCGCGTAAGTCACTCCTAATCCCAATGCGCCACCTAACATCATGGTAATCAACGATTGCACCAAATAGTGCAGACGAATCGCGGTTGGCGTAGCACCAACGGCCATGCGCACGCCAATATCTCTGGTTGAACGTTTCACGGTTGCGTACATCACATTCGCAATCCCGACGCCCGCCACTGCAAGCGTGACAAAGCCAATGATGCCAAGAAAACTTTGTAGACCAACTAAGAACTGTTGCATGCTTTTCTGTTTAAGGAACATGTCTTCCACTTGGACGACTTGCTCGTCACTCACACTGGCACCATGTTTACGAGCGATCACCTGACGAATGGTCTCTGCGAGTTTTTCACGATCTGCATTAGTATTCGGCTCTACGTTGATACCACCAATATCACCATTAGTGTGAAAGCGTTGCCACGTGGCTAACGGCACAAAACTGGCGTAGTTAATTTGATCACCCTGTTCGATTTCAGCACTGTTTTTCTTCAACACGCCAATCACAGTGAACTCTTCACTGCCAATCTTGACCTTTTTACCCACAGGATCGGCTTGTAACGTCACAGGAGCAAACCAGCTGAAGTCTTCATTAGGATTAAACAGATCCGCGGCGAGTGAATAACCCAAGACAACCACTTTACGCATCTGCTTTTGGTCGAGCGGATTGAGCCAACGACCGCCATCCATTGGGATCAGATTGGTCATGGACGCAAAATCCGTCGTGACCGCTAATGGCTCTTGCCATGAACCTCTATCGTCCACGGTGATACGCTCATCCCATACTGCGGTTGGCGCAACGCTTTTCACCTCTGGTAGGGCTTTAACGACATCGGTATCGTCAGCTTTTAAGGTTAGAAACTTACCTTGGTGGAACACACCATAATCGACAGTCGCCATGCCTCCGGTTAAGTAAATCAGATTACCGTTGCCATTTTGCGCGGTTCTTAATACGCCCTGACGAATGCCCTCGCCCACGGCCAGCATTGCGGCGATACACAAGGTCGCCCATGCCACAGCAAGAATGGTTAAACCCAAACGCAGCTTTTCTGCTGCCATTTCTTGAAAGATTTGTCTCATCGGTAGCAACATGATTACGCCCTCGCACTTAATGCAATTACGGGGGTGAGACGCGATGCTCGCCTTGCCGGAAAGTAAGACGCCAGCAACGCCAAAACCAGCGTGACTAACAGTGACCAGGCGATAGAGTCTGGCGTGATAACCGGAAAACCTAACCACTCCGGTAAGGTAATGGAACCAAGCAATGCGACCACTAAATAAGCAACCATTAAGCCGAGAGCTGTACCGACCGCCACCAAAATGAGTCCTTCAAGGATGAACTGGTTGAGTATGGATTTTTGCGTTGCACCAATCGCCAAGCGTACGCCGATTTCTCGCGTTCGTTCTGTCACAGAGAGGAACATAATATTCGCGACACCAAGAGCGCCAACGGCCATGGTCATCGCACCGCTTGCCCCAAGGAAGATTTGAATGCCACGAAAAATACCCGTTATCACCGTTGCGCCCTCGCTGAAGTCTGGCAAGTTAATCGCTTCTTTGTCGGTCGGGTCGAAGTGCAATTGCTTGGCATAGAAGTTAACAATGGCTTGTCGGAATGCGTTGCCATCCATACCTTCAACTGGCTTGAGTAGCAGCATCCAAGGTTTGGCATCCCACAAATCAAGGTAGGTAGTTTGAGGGATGAAGACCTTACGGCTATCACCAAATGAAATGCCCGCATCTTCGTCTTTCATAATGCCGATCACCAAAAAAGGCACGCCGTTAACTTTGGCCATTTGACCAATACTGATTTCACCCATCTTGGCAATTTGGTCGCCCAAAATCGCTACGCGAGTGTGATTGGCAATATCACTAGGCGACAGATTACGCGAACCCGACTCCAACTTGCGTTGAATCAATGAGAAATAGTACGGGTCTATGCCGCTAACAAAACTCGTGAGTTTTTGGCCTTTTTCATTGGTGATGTTTGCATCCCACTTGGCATACACACTGGATGCAGATTTTACAAAGCCAGATTGTTTGATCATATCGACTTTATCCTGCGGGATCTGAATCTGACGTCGTAAAGGTAATCCGTGCCAAGGTTTGCTGGTGTTCGATGGAAACACGACTTGCACATTATTGACCATAAACGACAACTGCTGAGTTTGATGGCGATAAAAGCCCTCTCCCAGCGCAATCAAAACCACCACAGATATTACGCCCCACGCAATGGCAATGATGGTGAGCATGCTTTTCATGCGGTGTGCCATCAGCGTTTGCCATGTTTGCTGCAATAAACTGGTCATGAATTAAACGCTCGAGAGATCAGTGCCATGGTGTCGTCATCTAACTTACCTGCAGTTTGCAACAAGCCGATACGCTGACGCCAATAGTTGTACAAGTTGGTTTGTAGGCTGTTTTTCGCCTCAAACAAGCTGTTGTGTGCACTAATCACTTCTGATACTTCGAGCAAACCCGCATCATAAAGCTTCTCTTTGCTGCGCAGCACTTTCTCACGGGATGTAACCAATTCGTCCGCCATCAAAACTTGATTCCAGTTGATGTCGACTTGAGTAAACTGCTGGATCACGCGCTTTTGAATATCGATTTCCACTCGACGTAGATCTTGCTTTGCACTTAGGGTATTGAGTGACGCCTCATCGACTCTGGCTCGTGTTGCGCCGTTCAAATCAATGGGCACACTGAGTGTAATGCCTGCATTGAACTCGCCGTCTTTACGTCGGTCATCATCGTTGTAGCCAACATTCCCTTTTAACGTTGGGTAATACCCACCTTGTGCAGAATCTTTTGCAAACTCGCTGGCTTTCACGTTTTGCGCAGCCACTAAAAGCTCTGGACTACTGTCCTTCGCGAGCTTTAACCATTGCTCTTGAGAGTCCACCAGCAAGGGCGGTTGAACAAGGGAATCAGTACGAATTTGATCGACGTTTTGCGGGATTTGATTGATCAACGCAGCCAGTTCGGCTCGCTTCACTTCTAAGTCAGAACGCGCATTCAAGATACCGGCTCTGTCCGCAACTTGTGTTGCTCGAATCTCTTCGACATCCACCGATTTCACTTTACCCGCGAGATAACGCTTCTCGATGATCTTCAGCAGTTTGTTGCCTTCTTCCAACTTGGATTGCGCCAACTGCAAATCACCTTGTGCACTCGCAACATCCAAATACGATGAAAGCAATCTTTGTGCTAATTCATTATGTGATTGAGCCAGTTCAAGCTGAGCTTTGATGTAGTTGGCATTCGCTTGATCTAGATCCGACCACAAGCTGCTGTCCCAAATGGTTTGAGAAAGCGATGCCCCATAACTATTAGTATTGTCGGCAGATTCGCTCCAATTCGCTGATGCTGTCGCACTCAAACCGGGTAAGAGTGAACTACGGCTTGCATCGACACCCACTTCACCAAGTTGAACACCAATTTTGGCTTTCTCGTAATTTGGATCACTTTGCTTTGCCTGTTGCCACGCTTGTTCAATCGAAATTGCATAGCTTGGTAAGCTGAGTGTTGCCGCTAATATCGCAACACCAATTTTAGATAAGTGCAGCTTAGCCATGTGCGGCTCCCATCATCATGCTGTTATCGATGATCTCTTCATCTAGCTCAACACCATCTAACACTTCTACATTGATGCCGTCCGACAAGCCTAGCTTCACTTCCTGTTTGTGGAAGCCTTGCTCTGAACTATCAGGGATCAATACGTTTGGCGTATCGCCATCAAATTGCAGCGCTCGTTCTGGCAAGGTTAATACGTTCTCAGATTTCTTCAGTGTGATTTGTGCCGTTGATGAAAAGCCTGAACGCAGCAATACTTCTTTCGGGATCTTCAGCTCACCCACTTCGACCTCAAATCCGTTATCGAAGCTTTTTGCAGAGGCATTGCCTTCAGGCGAATTTAGGTTTTCTGATTGAATCGCCACTTTGGTTAGCACACCAGAGATTTCCACATCGGGATACGGCGCCACGGTTAGTAGAACTGGCATACCCGGAGAAAGCTGCGCGGCATCATGCTCGCTCACGCTGCCTTTGAAGATCAGACTATTCATGTCCGCCAGAGACATCATTTCTGTCGCGGCTTGGCTAGATTCAGTTGATATGATTGGCTCACCGACTTCGACTTTACGGTTTAATACTGTGCCATCAATTGGTGCATAAATGGTTGAGGTTAAACGAGCGTCACCAATGGAAGCTTCACCGCTGCGAATTAATTCGAGGTTCTGGCGTTTTTGCAGTACGTTCGCTTGAGCCGATTTCACGGTTGAACGCGCACTAACGTATTCATCGTAATTCTTTGGAATGATGTCTTGCTTCACCAAGCTTTCTAGGTTGGCGAGCTTTTGTTTGGCTGATTCGAGGTCCGCTTCACTACGCATTAAGTCTGTTGAAGCATCAGTAAGCGCTTGAGGCGTCGGGTTCGGACGAACCTTAATCAATGGTTGGCCTTGCTTGACCTTTTCACCGACCTGAACGTACATCTCGCCCACGATACCATCGATTTGTGACTTAATAGATACTGAGTGTGCAGGGACAATATTGCCGACTGCCACCGCTTGTTTCTCAATGGTTCCCTTTTCCACTGCCAACGTCGGAAACGCCTCTGGTTGAGCCGAAGATTGCAGATAGAAATACGCACCGCCGCCAAGTAATGCAACGCTCACAGCAGCGACAAGCCAAGTTTTTGCCATTATTGATTCCAATTATTGTTTTGTAGTCTTGTGACCATCTGATGAACATAAAGTTCTAAGGATACCGTGGTTTGAAGCCGCTAAAACTGTCATATTTGGTAAGGTTTTGTCAGGGCGCTTTGACAATAGGCAAGGTGAATAGCTGAGATTGGAATTTGGCTCACTCACAATCATAAACGTTAACAGGGTCGATGATTAAACCTCAACACAACGACCCGTTGGCAAATGCTCCAGACGATCACCAAGCACTTCTTTCAGTAAATGATACGCTTTCATGCCCGTGCAGTGGCCCGTGTAAAACTTCTCAATGGGGTATTCAGACAGGGCTTTACCTAATGCTTTTATGTCGTTTTTAGTGCCGCCGATGCCATTAAATACAGGTAAGCCCACAAGATGAAAGCCACCTACTACCGCTTTGATTCTGCAGTCTGGAAATAATTCAATGGCGGTTTCAACCATGTTCAATACTCCGCTGTGCGCACATCCCGTGAACACAACCAAGCCATCTTCTTCCTTGATCATCAAAAGTAACTCGTGTTCAAAAGCATCTTGCTCATAACCGCCGTCTTTCGATTGAGTATAGAGGTACTGATTTCCTTTGGGTTGTGGGTACTTGTCGCTGATCTTCGTAATAACATGAACATTCGGAGCAACTTGTGTCGTTTCAGTGACCAGCACGATACGGTCATTGGTTGTGTCTAACAAAGCTTTGTCGATACCAACATCACTCTTGAAACCAAAAGCTCGAAAGTAGTAATCCTGATCTCCACACGATTTTAAATAGACTTTGGCTACATCGTTTTGCTCTAGAAAATGAGATGTGCCGTTGCAATGGTCATGATGCCGATGAGAAATAACCGCGAGATCAACTTCTTGGATATCGATGTTTAGTAAAGGCGCGTTGTCGCAAAACGTTCGCCCACTGCCCATATCGAACAACAGTTTGGTTCCTTCTGTATCGATATGCAGCGATAAACCGCGCTCAACACAGAGATCGGCTCGGTCCTCAACGCGAGAATTATCAACAAGAGTGGTAACGATCATGGTGTCTCCTAATGACGTTGAACCGCTTTAGTGGATGAGACAATAACGAGGTTTGATGCTTGTAGAAAAAAGTAATGGTAATTGTGTGATTAGACAGGGGTTTACGGTGTTCGTTTTCGATCGTGCTTGATTTTTATCTCACCAACATGGGATTTTTTATAATCCATTGATATGGAGTCATCCAGACGAGCAGGTTCAATAACGCCTAAATAACAAAAGCCCAAAACACTTGTTTTGGGCTTTTGTGAATAAGATTCTACTGGTCACAATGTGCAAAGACTCTTTGCTTGTCAGATAGGTTTTTAGCGGCTTCTTTCGCTAGCAAAATTTGTTCTTGGGTAGCTTTGAATTCAGAGCCTGTTCCCGGCCAGTAGTACCCCTGCTCATCATGACAAAGAGTGATGATTATTGGATCAATTCCAATTGTAGGGGAATCTCCAATCTCTGTGTACATACCGAAAGTAATGTTGGTAGTAATGTGGCCTCGAACTCCATCCAGCACCTTAGCTTTAACCTTATAGTAGTTATCTCCCCCGTCTTTCTCCGGCCCCTCAAAACCAGTTAGTATCACAACAGCCGAGTATGGAGTCTCTTCAACGGCAGTTTGAAGCCTCTCATTTGCTACTGCTTCAGATCCGATGAGAGTCATTAGGCATATTAGCCATTTCATGCTTTCAACTCTTTTAGCTGCATATCCAAACAATCCTGAAGTTCGTCGCTAAGGGCAGGAAATACCGCATACTCTTTCAAGACACCTTGTTTCTTAAATCCACATTTTTCGAGCACGCGAATACTGGCTTGATGGTCAATATGAGGAGCTGTGTGAATCTCCTCGATTCCGATGCTTTTCAGATACTCAATGCCAAGCTTACACGCCTGAGTTGCATACCCTTTACCTTGATAATTTCTAGAGATCCCAAAGTGAATTTCGCTATGACTGCTTTCAGGGATTAAGACCAAACAACCAATGGGAACGTGTGTCGCGCTTTCTTCAATTGCGAGTACCAAGATATTAGGGTGATCCAACTCGTACTGAGCTCGCCATCGACCGATCGCTTGTAGCGTTTGAATTGGGCTTTGATGTGCTTGTCGATTGAGATACAAACACGTTTGCTCATCACCAAGGTAGTTTTCAAACAAAGGAACGGCATCTGTTTCTTCAAGGTACCTGATTGCTATCTCTTGCGCTTCTAGCCTCATTGGTTCTCACCTTGATACACGTCCGGGTTCCAAATCTGCATAAAGTTTTCGGCAGGCTCGATAGGCTTAAAGCCGTATTGTTCATAAAGACCATGTGCATCGCGCGTCGCAAGAATCATTCTACGTAGACCTTGAAGATCTGGGTAGGACACAATTTCAGAAACCAACCACTTACTAATACCACTGCCGCGGTAATCAGGGAGCACGAAAACATCGGCGAGATAAGCAAAAGTGGCTTTGTCAGTAATAAGGCGAGCAAACGCGATTTGCTGATTCGACTCGGTAAACACACCAAAGCAAAAGGAGTTTCGTATTGCTTTATCTAGCGTGTCCCTTGGCACTCCTTTCGCCCAATAGCTCTGTGAAATGAACTGATGGATGCAATCCAGATCCATCTCTTCAAAGACGGTGCTAATACGATATCCTTGCATGTTGCTCTCTGTGACAGTTAATTAACTTTGCTTTTTTAGCTCCAAGAGCAGGTAACGACATACATAACCTGCACCTGATGTGTAGCCGACGAGGTTTTCTAAAGACACCACTTCTAGCCCTGCATTTTGGCTGAATTCGCGGACTTCGCTCTCAGTGTAAGCCGTATGTACAACGGTGCCACTGTAGGTATTTCTTGGCAGGTCTTTTCCATCTGGGTCGTGACATTGGAAACTGATAAAACAGCGTCCGTCAGCATTTAGCTTGTTGGCAACGCATTGAAGTAGCGATTGGGGATTGGTAAGAAATTCCGTGAAACCGAGTGCGGTAATGATGTCGAAGGTTTGATTGAAAATTGGAGAGAAAGGTTGGTCGAGGTTATGAACGTTGACGCTTTGATAGAGGTTTGTCTCGCGCGCTTTATCGACCATTTTGGATGAAATATCCAAACCGTGCAGATAAACGTCTGGATAGTGAGATTTGATGACCTCCCCGATACTGCCTGTGGCACAAGCCAAATCAAGAGCAGAAGCTTGTTGGAGATTGAATGTTTTTAGCTTTCCATCTATCCAACGCGGACCAACATATTGGCTGTCTTCGATTAATTTCTGATAGCGCTCAGATACTTCATCATACATTTTGGCAACGTCCATGATTCCTCCTTGATCTTTGAACGTTTGCCAATGTAGCACGCCATACTCACCTGCACACTTATGTCATTGTAAAAGCGTGAAAAAAGTCGACGTGCTACGCATTAGTTTATGCCATCCAGATCCTTGCCAGAATGCCAACCGGTGTCGTAACGCCAGTGGTGATTGAGCTCACCTCTCCATCTTTTAATACATAGATAGTGGGCGTCACACTGATGCTCCATTCTTGCATGATGGCGCTTTTCGGATCGTTGATGTTATCGAACTGGTAACCTTTCACCTGCATGAATTGGTCTACCCGTTCTTGCGGGCCAGACGCGCCAGATACCGCAACCACTTCATAGTAATCACTCAGCCAACTCACGCTTGGGCTAACAAACTTACATGCCGGACACCAGGTTGCCCAAAAGTAGACCACAACGGGCTCTTCATGACTTTTGGCGATCACGTCCATATATTCACCATCAGCCATGACTACGCTTAGCGGCGGCGCTTGCTCTTTAGGAATGTCTTTGGTGCGATACCAATCCATGGCGACCGAAATCACTGTCACCATAAGCACCATTTGCAACGCTTGACTAAGCCAGTATTTCAGCGATTTGCGCTTTTTTACTGTGTTCACTTAATCGTGCCTCCACTTGCTTGTTCGATTGCTTTCACCACAACATCGTCAGTCAGAATCACAGGCAAAGGAATACCCTCTGGCGCTGCTGGTCCATATACGATGTTAAATGGCACACCAAAGCGACCGTGTGCACGTAGGAAGTCGGTCACTGAGCCGTTCGGATGTGTCCAATCGCCTTTCAGTGTCGCCACGTTCGGACTTTGCAACAGTGAATAAACCGGATCTTGCCAGATCACACCAATCTTGTTGGCTTTACAGGTCACACACCAATCTGCCGTCACATCGACAAATACCACACGACCATTTTTCACATGCTCAGTGATGGCTTCGTTAGAGAGTTTTTCCCAAGCCAAATCTTCTGGCAATGGCGTAGCCCAATGATTTGCAGTCACACTGCCTAACACCAAACCACCAGCGATCAGAATCAAAGAGGCGCCTCCTGAGATAGCTAACGCTTTGTTGCCATAAATATGCTTCACACGTGCCATGATCGCGATAAACGCTACCAAGCCAATCAAGATAACCCAGAAGATTGGTAAGTGGTTTGCCATCAATGACAACAACCAAACGCTAGTTGCCAGCATCATGATGCCAAAGACGATTTTTACGACATTCATCCACTGACCCGGTTTTGGCAGTTTTAAGGCAATACCTGGGAAGATCGCCACTAAAATCCATGGCAGCGCCATACCAATCGCAAGTGCGGTAAAGACTGCGAATAACGTGATGACATCAGCACCCAATGCGAAAGCCACCGCTGTGCCAAGGAAAGGTGCAGAGCAAGGCGTAGCTAATAGTGTCGCAAACATGCCTTGAACGTAATGCCCCACTAACGAGTTATCGCCTTTTGACGCCAACCAAGTATTGGTACCTGAAGAAAGACGAATCTCAAACAAGCCCAACATATTGGCACCGAACAGTGCAGTAACTAAAACCATCACACCAAGGAACCAAGGGCTTTGGAATTGAACGCCCCAGCCGATAGCGCTGCCTGTAAGCTTAAGCACCAAGATAAAGCCAGCTAAGATCCAGAACGAAGTCAAAATACCTAATGAAGACGCGATGAATTGCGTGCGAATTTGGCGGCGTTCTACCCCCTGCGCGGCAACAATACTACTTAGCTTCATGCCCAGAACCGGTAACACACAAGGCATAATGTTGAGAATCAAGCCACCGAGCAACGCAAATAGGAAGATGCTCACCAGTGATGTACTTGGCAACGTCTCTGTGATCAATCCTGTTTTAACAGGTGCCACTTCTTCTGCTAGCAAGTTGCTGTCTTTAATTGAAACGAAAACCGATTGGTTATCCAGTTCCACATCACCCAGCCACGTGTTTACTTTGTAGTTTGCTGTCAGGGTATTGCCTTCTTGGTGCAGCCCAAGCAGTTTGAAACTGTAATCGCTGGTGTTTTCATCGACACCATCAACCAGCACCTCTGGTTTTTGCCAACCTTGTGAATTGGTCAGTTTGATTTGTAGTTTAGATTGGTTGGCATCCCAGTTTGCTTCTGTCACATCAATAAATGGCGAAGCTTGAGGCACACTGCTCACCGCTTGCGCATAGCTGAACATCACACCTTCATCGACTTGTAAGTCAGAAGGCATGAAGGACAATTGAATATGGTAATCCGTCAGGACACAAATCGTTGTGCACGAAGAAAGCGTCAATGTCGCATCAATCGTCACAGGTTTACTCATATCTTCAACGTGCAAGGTCATCGGGAAAAGCGTGTCGCCTTTGTAACCCAGCGTTTCAATACCAAGCAGTTCATATTTCTGCGGATATGGCCACTGCCAATCCACCTTAGTTAGGTTTTGTGATTTTTCCCAATCAATGGATGGCGCAACACCGCCCTCGCCCGGCGAACGCCAGTAGGTTTTCCAGTCGCCGCTCAATTTGACATCGAGATATCCCGTCAGCGTTTTTGCTTTAGGATCGTGTTGGCCAGTAAGGACAAAGCGCGTTTGCACAGGTGGATGCTGAGGGTTGGTCAACCATCCCGTGTCTGTCGTTTGTGCTTGGGCAATTAGCGAGAATAAGCTCAGTGCCAGCGTCATGATAAGCATCAACGCGGCTTGAGTCGTTTTTTTCATGTGGTTCATAGTTATTCCTAGTTAAAAACAAGTGTAGAGAAAAACTGACGATACGAAACTCGTCAGAAATCACTTGTCATTCGCGGAATACACACAGGGTGAGATGGACTCGATACTTTTGGACTATCGGTTCGGTCCATTGTCTTTTGCTAGCGAACGCACAACAGCGCCACACGACAAGCGCGAAAATGCCAACAAATAATACAACGACCAAGGTTTCCAGTTGTTGCTGAGCAAATTGAATCAGCTTTTCAGACAATTCACATTTACTCGTGTCATGCCCTTTTTCTGCTTTTACGATTTTAACTTCATCGCCAATGAGCACAGAGGTAGAGCTAGAGCTAGAGTCATATTGCATAGCACAACTGAACATCAAGCCAGAATTTTTCATCAAGCACACAACAATCACCCAGCCGATTAGTGCTAGGAACCATTTTCCCTGTTGTCGGGACGCGGCAGATTGTAGAGTGGATGAGTGCATTCTAACTTCGATAAATGTGGAAACGCGGGAAATCATACGCAAGTTAATATAAACCTCAAGTAGTATGATTTTTTGAACAGCGCGTTTTCGTAACTAACTGTGATAGTCTTATGACTACCGTTTCTGTAAATAATTCAACATGCTCAATAAAGTTAATCTTGCTGATATTCGCTCCTTCGTTTTGATCGCTCAACTGGGTAACTTCACCAAAGCGGCAGAAGCGCTTTCCGTCTCTCGGTCTCATGTGTCTCGCCAAATCAGTGGACTTGAAGCACAAATGGGTGTGACCTTACTGACTCGCACCACGAGAACATTACGCCTCACTCACGCTGGCGAGCATTTCTATCAAGAGTGCGAAAAAGCGCTGCACGACATCGACCAAGCGTTAATCGCTGCTGTTGACGATACTCAAGAAGTGCGCGGCTTGATTAGAGTGAACTGTGTGGGTGGCTACATCGGTGAAGACATCATTGCTAAATACGTCAATGAGTTCATGTTGGAATATCCGAACATCACCGTAGATTTGGATTTCTCTTCACCACGTATTGATTTGATTGAAGACCAATTCGATGTCGCGATTCGCATGGGCGAGTTGGAAGACGCAGGATTCGTCGCACGCAAATTGATGATGATCGATATGGTTACGCTTGCAAGTCCGAACTATCTCAAAACGTACGGCGAACCTGTCACGCCAAAAGAACTGGCGAAGCATCGTACTCTGACAGGCTCAGTCACTCGCTGGAGTTACCGTAACGTGGCTAACCCACAAGAGCACAGCGATGTCATCGTGAAAGGTAATCTACGCTGTAAAAACGGACGTGCACTGGTAATGGGCGCGCTATTCGATAACGGCATCATCCGTGTCCCTCTCAGTTATTGTGATGACGAGGTCGAACAAGGCAAACTGGTTAAAGTAATGCCGGAATGGGAAATTCCGTCGGTGCCGCTATCAGCGATTTACCACCGTGATCGCTACCAACCTAAGCGCCTGCGCACCTTCATCGATTTCGTCAAAACCAAATTTTCACAAGACTTTGATGTTTAAGTTTGGCGCATAAAAAAGTGCGTAAGAACCGAAGCTCTTACGCACATTTTTCAAGCTGGATTGAAGGCTAAGATAACTTTTCTAAATAGCTCTCTATATCGACATCATCGATAAGCTCATCCGGTAAATAGCGCTTGGCGTAACTTAGGTAAGTGCCACTGGTTAACAGCAGCTTAAATACGTCTTTATCAATGTGACCACCGAGTGCCATTTTCGACATAATGCTGATTGCCTCACTCAAGGATTTGGCTTTCTTGTAAGGTCGATCGGCCGCGGTTAACGCTTCAAAGATGTCAGCAACCGCAAGAATACGCTCCGGAATCGACAGGTCTTCGCCCATCAATCCACGCGGATAACCAAACCCTTCCATCGCCTCGTGGTGAGTCGTAGCATAACGAGGTACACGTTCTAACTCTGGCGGGAATGGGATGCTCTCTAGCATCTTAATGCCGCTGATCATGTGCTCATTAATTTTAAAGCGCTCTTCTGCTGATAACGTACCGCGCTGCACCGCCAGGTTATAAAGTTCACCATGGTTGTAAAGCTTCTCTGGCACCGTCATATTAATGCCAAACTCAGGGTCAAGATCAAACGGCTGCTCACGCTCAATCACATGCTCAGGACGGTCAGAAAGCAGCTTCTCCGTTGCTGGCGTTGGTTGTGGTTCATAGCGTGTTTCTTCTAATGGCGATAAGCCAAGCCCGCAATCGAAGTAACGCGTCCACTCTTTCTCAGCCAACTTGTGTAAACGTTCGATGCCTTGATCCGACATAAACTCCGCCCCCACGTTCGCACTGGCGATAAATTCGAACTCTTCTTTCAGCGCAGAAAATTCTTGTTCAAGTGCTTGCTCAGGTTGTTCATCGACACCCATAATTTTTAGTTTTTTGAGTAGATATTGAATCTGCGCATCTCGCCACAGCACCTCAAAGCGCATGCGAACTTCGTGAATTCGATTGTAGTTGGTTTCTAGCTTACTGCCTTTATCTACCACGTATTCCGGCGTGGCGATCTTACCGCAATCATGAAGCCAAGCGGCAATACGGAATTCACGGCGCTCCTCGTCATTGGCAAACTCAAAAGCTCCAAACACGCCTTGGTCAGATTTCTCTGCTTCTTCCGCAAGCATCAACGCAATCTCCGGCACACGGTTACAGTGACCTGCCGTATAATGTGATTTTTCATCGATGGCGCGTGCGATAAGTTGAATCACGGAATCAAAAAACTCATTTTGCCTTTGTTCAAACTGCTTAAGCGAGTTGCTGCCTCGCATCAGCGAAAGACTAAGTTGATGAATTTCTTCAATGCGAGAATGAACACGCTGCACTTTGTCGTATTCGCGATCACGTACAAACCTGACTTGCTTTCTCAATGCATTGATGGGGTCTGAGATCGGTTTTGCCATTTCCCACGCGACTGGAATGAGTAATGCAAGAACAAACAACGATGCGCCCACAGCATATAGCGTCACTTCATTTACGCCTGACATGACGTAAGACTGTGGAATCACGACAGCAAAGTAACGCTCTTCCTTATGAGTGAGTTTGGAGACAAAAACATACTTGTCTTTCCCATTGAGCGTCACTAGTTGAACGGAATTGATGAACTTAGGATCTTTGGCAAATTTGACCAGCTCTTCGTATGGCGTAAAGGTATAGGTCGACACTGCTGCCTTACCCTCAAACCATTTTTCACGCAGCTCTTTTCTTTGCTCTGGCGTAATCGCGTCAATAGCGCGGTTAATGATCTCAACTAAAGGTCTTTGTTCCTCATTCGCCAAGTAGTAAAACGCGTTGGAGAGGTTTGAATCCTTAACCAAAGTGATGGCTAAGTTCTGACGAAATGTTTCGCGTATTTTGTTGGCCAATATTTGACGGATGTCGAGCACAGCTACGATGTCACCATTCAATACCCCGTCGATCGCATCGTGCAAAGAAGCGTAATTGACGATGGTCATTTGTGGGTAAGCTTCTAACAAGTCATCTTGAATGCTCCACCCTTTCAGCAAGCCAATTCTTTCGTTCTTCACTTGCTCTAAGGTATTGATGTGCTTGTTCTCTTCTGTGGTGAGCAAAGCAAACTTTGCGTGATAAAGAGGTTCACCGACGACACCGATGCTCGAAAGGTCATCTTGGTTGGCAATCGATTGAAGAATGTCGATATTGCCATTTTTAAAATCGTTGACGAGCTCATTCCAACGTCGACCGTTCACAAACTTAAACTTTAAGCCGGTCATTTCAGAAATCATCTTGAACAAATCAATCGAGAAGCCATTTGGGCGACCGCCAACGGTGTAATCAACCGGAGCCCAGTTATTTTGGTTCGACACTTTCAAATCTGGCGTTTGGGCGACCAGTGCTCGTTGCTCGTCAGTTAAGTTCACCGGAGAGACCAAAGGTAAGCGATCTTCGATGTCGACCATCTTGTTAGTTGCAATCAATCGGCCATTGGCTTGATAGATAAACGCCTCCGCTTCTGGCGCTTTCTTGTTTTCGACAAAACGGTTGGTGAGTTGCGCCTCTAACGAGGAGAGAAGAATGTCCACACCCACCACAGTATCGGATTCTGGCACCTTAATCGAGAAGGTTTCCCCCGACACTTTTAGCGTGTTAAACAGATACGGAGAGGTGTTGTAAGTATCATCGTAATCGGCATTTTCAAACCAGCTACGCTGAGTCGGAATAAAGTTACTGAACTCATCTGAAGCATGGCGTGATACAAAGTTTTCATCATAGTAAATACTTACCTTACGACGATCTCGCTTCACTCCGCTATGCGCGATCAACAACCACTTGTCCCCTGGTTGAGCATCTACACGTGAGCGAATTTCCTCTGAGGAAAGGTTGATCAACTGGAAGAAGTCGTTGTTCGCTTTGGCAACAAAAATACTATGAATGCCGGGCTCTCTTACCAACAATTTAGACAAAGGGATAATGATGCTCTCTTCGGGCGTATCTACCCCGATGAGCGACACTAACTACGCGCCGCTTCGTGCCACGTTCTCAGCTAAATTTTGTAGATTAGATAAATGACTCGATACACCTGTCGCGATGGTTTGATATCGGGTGAGGGTGTGTTGCAGCTCAGTTTTCCTTGCAAAATGGTATTGCAAAGTAATCGCCACACCTGCTGTCACTAGGGTACAGAAGACAAACATCAACCCTAGCACTGTCCTTAACGAAATCCGTTTACGTTTCTTCATCGTTTCAGCTTGGAGTAATCCAAGCGCCTTAATCCTTTAACCAACTGAAATTATTGTCTAAAAATTGAATTTAAGCCAATCACGAAATTTGATCGAAGCAAACAAAAACGCCTCCATCGGGAGGCGCTTTATCTTAGTGACTAAATTGAGTTGGGGTACTTAAGTGAAAACGTAACGATTATGCTTGTGCTGGAACGCTTTCAACTTGAGTTTGTTGCTCAGCTTCTTCTTTGTTGAAGCCTTCGTGTAGATGGTAGTAACGTTGGTAAATCACGCCACTGATGGTCATCATGATGGCAGGTAGACCAATCATCATAAATTCTAAGCCCATAATGGTGCTTGCTGATTGCTCTACGTTTGGTACGTAACCCACAACAGACAGACCAACACCCACAATGAAGCCACCTGCTGCGCCTGCGAACTTCACAAGCATGGTTTGTACTGAGAAGATAACGCTCTCGCTACGACGACCTGTTTTGTGCTCACCGTAGTCCACAACGTCAGCCAGCATTACAGTTTGCAGCGCGTTCGCAATACCCACACCAAACTTAATTGCTGCACCCGCCATACCAATCATTAGCGCGTTAGCTGGAGCGATAAAGCCCATCAACAGTAGAAGTACACAAGACAGAATTGGGAAGCCACACGCGATAGGCCATAGAAGCTTGCGTGGAAGGAATGCCGCAAGACGTGGGAATAAGAACACACCCGCGACTTCTGCCGCGCCTGCGACCGCCATGTAAACTGGGAATAGCTCTGCGTTACCCAGTGCGTAAGAGAAGTAGTAAATCGCAAAGCCACCAACCAATAGGTTCGCAATTTGGAAAGACAGAACCGTGCCGATTAGCGCTTTAAGCTGGTCGTTTTTACCGATGATAGTCAAAACGTCTTTGAAGCTGAATTTCTCTGCTGGTTTTGCGTTAGCTGGTGCTGCTTTCTCTTTTACGTTACGAGCAATTAAGAATGCGCTCATCACAAACAGAACCGCAATCAGCATCGCAACATTGAAGAAACCGTCGCCTTGGTTGCCGTTACCTAACTCGCCCACAATGTGCAGACCGTAAGTACCAGTAATGAACCATGCAAGGCTCGCGAACAAACGTGGCCATACCACAAGCTTTTCACGTTCTTGGCGAGAGCTTGATAGCGCTGGAATCATTGACCAGTATGGGATATCCATAATGGTGTACGTTAGGCCCCAAAGGATGTATGCCGCCGCTGCGTAGATGTAAAGCGTAGTGCCTTCAAACATGTGAGTACTGAAAAGGCCGACCAGCACTACTGCGTTTAAAAGCGTACCAATCACAATCCAAGGACGGAATTTACCGAATTTTGAGCGCGTGTTGTCAACAATCACTCCCATCATTGGGTCAGTGATGGCATCGATAACACGAGCGGCTAAGAAGATAGTACCAACGAAAGCAGCAGACAAGCCGGCTACGTCAGTGAAGTAGAACATTAAGAAGATGTAGATAGGTGCACAGGCAAAGTCTTTACCGAGTGCGCCAAGGCCGTAGGACAGCTTGGTTTGTAGCGTAATTTTATCAGACATAATAGTTCCTTAGTGTCGTACTGCTATTCATTCCCCTAACTAGAATTCATAACGTCGACGTCTTTTATTTATATTTCGATGCTAATGCTACTCACACACTGAATGCCTTACTGTGATCAAAAACCGCTTTATGGAAACGTTTACAGACAAGTTTTCAAAATGAGACATCGAACAATATTTAGACCTATTAATGTGAGGAGATCGTGTTATTTACGTCATTTTATCAACACTTTACGCTCATTAAGCATGAGAACGATTTCAAAACGGCCAATTAAAACCAACGCAAAAAGCCGTACAAACCTGATGTCTGTACGGCGATAGAAAACCAATGAGAAACGATGAAATCGTCTAAATAGCTATGATTCTAAATAGGCAAGGTTCTAAATCGGTAAGACTTAGTGAATACGTTCGAACTTCACCAACATGGCACTTTCTGCATCGAGGATTGGCATGGTTAAGCCAACCTCTTCACACCATGCACCAGATAACTCACAACCAGATTCAGTCCAAGGCGGTTGGTAATTCACGATGTCATCGTAGTTAGACGGTTTGTCCAGTACCGTCACTCGATATGTCGCTTGTGGATCCAAGCCCGGTACACGCAAATGCCCACTTAAAGAGTTCGTTGGCATCGCGAGCTGAGCAATCATCACCACGGCTTCCGATTGATCGTTTGAGACAACCGCATGAATTTGATGTGCTTTATCGTCCGTTGGGATTCGCCAAGTTCTGCCGCTGTGTAGTAATGGGCGCAGCATCTTGTGCAGCTTGATGTAGCGTTCAAAACCTTCTTTTTCCGTTTGTTCTTCTTTCACTGGGTCAAGCTCAATCCCCATATGACCGAACAGCGCTGTAAGCCCACGGAACTCGATACTGTGACGACGGCGCGTGCTATGACAGTGGCTAGCACCAATATGGCTGCCCATCACTTCCGGCGGGAAGAAGTAACTCATACCGCGTTGAATGGTTTGGCGCTCAAGTGCATCGTTATTGTCTGAAGCCCAGAATCGATGCGTACGTTTCAGAACCTCAAAATCAATACGACCACCACCAGCTGCACAAGATTCAATCTCGACTTTCGGGTGCTTTTCACGAACTTTATCGACTAACTGATAGTAACGTTGGGTTTGATTGTGCGCCGCAGCCTGACCTAAATGCGCAGGCTGAACCACTTCGCGGTTCATATCCCACTTGATGTAAGCAATGTTGTAAGTCGAGAGGAAGTGATCCAATCGCTCAAACAAGAAGTTAAACGCATCATCGTTTTGCAGGTTAATTACGTATTGGTTGCGACCAGTTGGCTGATCGTAACCGTTTACAGCCAGTAACCAATCAGGATGCGTACGGAACAATTCAGAATCTTTGTTGATCATCTCTGGCTCAAACCACAAGCCAAATTCCATGCCCAATTTGTTTACGTGTTCCACAATCGGGTGCAAGCCATTTGGGTATTTGGCTTCACACAGAAACCAATCCCCTAGCCCTGCTTTGTCACCGTTGCGCCCTTTGAACCAGCCATCATCAATGATAAAGCGTTCAACACCCATCTCCGCCGACTGAGTTGCCATCGACATGATGTATTCTGGATCGTGGTCGAAGTAGATGCCTTCCCACGTGTTGAGGTGGATTGGGCGAGGTTTGACCGTGAAATCACTCGGCAAAATCGTTTCACGCACATGAGAGTGGAAGTGATGGCTCATACCATTCAAACCACAATTACTTTGGCTCGCATACAGCCAAGGCGTTGTAATGCTCTCACCTTCTTTTAGCGCTACTTCACCAGGCAGGTAAATGACTTCAGCTTGCATGTAACGACGGCCATCGGCTTTCACGTCTACACGCAATCTGTGGTTGCCACTCCATGCGAAATGAAAGCCCCACACGTCACCATTCATTTCATCAAAGTGAGTCGTGCCGGCAACAAGCGCAGGATAGTGCTCATGAGAAGTACGTCCACGACGGTTTTCTTGTTGGTAGCCGCCTTGCAGCAATGGCTGGCGCACCGTCTGGAATTCATGAACCCAGCGACCGTAGTAAGTCATCAACTCATTCGCACGAGCTGGCAAAGGCAACGTATTGGCAAGACGGTTCACATGATAAACACCCGCTTTTTTGTTGGTGAGCGTATGACGCGTTTTCACTACATCGTTGCTATCAAGCTTAAGCTCGGTTTGTAAACGAAGACCTGCGATTGCATCTTCGCTCTCAATCACAATACTATCTTGCTGTTGTTCAATATGGGAGATGACAAACACTGGAGCCCAATCTTGACCATCGCGATGCCCTTCCACACCAGGGCTGCTGAAAACGCCACGACCAAGCTCTGGGTGTAGAGTCATGGATACGTCGCTGTCCAAACGACCGTATGGCACGGGACGATGTAAAGCCATGCGGAAACCACTAAGGTCACCACTTACTTTTTGTCCCCAATGCAGAATCTCTGCATATTCGCCCAACTCTACAATCAATTGAGTTTGCTGACCGGTTAGCTCAATCAGTGTTTTGTCCGTCATCTTGTCTTACCTTGAAACTGGAAATTACGCTGCATCATAATGAAAAAAACAAAAGAATCTGTGAGCCATACCAAAATCATGGAAACGTTTACAGTTATTTTTTAAAACTTGTGCCATCGCCCACTACGCCTTATTCCTTCTTATATTACGCAGCGATCAGATCCAAAAACCTCAGATTCTTTGGTGACTGAGTTCTTTAATGCACTGCACGTAAGTTCGAATACTAAGCTGATTTATAAAGAATTTTTCGTTATTTAATTCATTACCTTACAACAATAAAATCATAAATAAGGTTACAGACCGCTCAGTTGAACTCCTCACCTCTTGAAGTGGTTAACCGACAACCGTATTCTTGAGGCTTCGAGATTCTTTATGAAGTGTCTCTCTTGGGTCCTAACTCAAAATCCCAGTTTGACGATACCGCAAATGCTCGTGTGCAGTGCGCCCGCGAACCACTTGTTGTATATGCTTCCTTGTCTCACATGCCCAGTTGATTTCAATTGGGCTCTCTTTCCTCTTCTTCCTAACAACCCCCTCTCCTTAGATAAAAACCAATTTAAATCAGCACCTTAAATAACATCAACCCAAATATCCAACCCCAAACACAGCCCAACCAAAGTAAACGATTCCAACTTACGCGGTTAGAAATCAATCTAAAATCGCGCTTAAAACCTCAATTTAAGAGATCGCAATCACACAAAATAGTAATAAACCCCTCATTACGACAAAAATGCCAACCTCATCATGAAAACGTTTCCAGAGTTTATTTACACTGCGCAGCGAGTTAGGACTCAAACCAATAAAAAATAAATCCATAAAAATAGAATGGAGACACTTCATGAAACAAAAGACGCTTGTAAGAGCGCTTGGGTTAACCCTCGCCCTAGCACCGCTTGCTGGTATGGCTGCAGTGGAGAACATCACTTACTTCGGCTACGCCAAGTGGGGCAACATTTACACCGATAACGATGAACACAATGGTGGCAAAGGCGAACGCAACGATGTGATTCGTGCTGGTCAAGGTTACGGTAACTACCGTTTGGGTAACGAACTGAACTGGTGGGAAGCGGGCCTCAAAGCCGACGTTTGGCAACAAGGCGACGCGTACTTTGATACCACACTTTACCTTGGTAGTGGCGAAAGCTGGGGTGACGTTAGCTTGATCCAAATGTGGTCAGCAGGTCATGGTCTGTTTGAAGGCCAAGCAGATGCGACTGTTTGGGCGGGCGAACGTTTTTACCGCCGTCATGAAGTGCACATGATCGACATTAAATACTGGGACACATCGAGCACAGGCATCGGTATTGAAAACTGGGATCTTGGCTTTGCTAAAGGCCACATCGCATGGATGGCGCCAAACTCTAGCGCAGATGGCCGCAGCTTACACAACATCGACGCACGTCTAAGCGGCATTGAACTGAGCGACAGCGCAGATCTTACGGTCGGTTTGAACTACGTGTTCACGCAAAACTCTAGTTATGACGAAAGTGACATCACCACTTCTGGCGCCATGCTTTCTGCACTTTACCGTCAAGCTTGGAACTATGGTTCAAACACATTCGCTTTCCAATACGGTACGGATGCGCTTGCGGGCGGTTTGATGAGTGCTGAAGGCGGCTCAAACCGTAAATACAACACTGGCGTTGAGCACGATGGTTACAGCTGGCGTATTTTCAACTCTGGCGATCTTAACGTGAATGAAGATTTCCAAGTGATGTACTCCATCGCTTACCAAGACAAAAATCTGGATAACAACGAAGGTGAGAAATGGTTCAGCGTGGGCGCTCGCCCTCAATACAGCTGGACAGAATACATGGCAACCGCACTTGAAGTTGGCTACGAATCAGTCGAAGCACAAAACGGCGCTGGCACCAACGACATGTACAAAGTAACGGTGGCGCAAATGTTCCAAGCAGGCAAAGGCGTTTGGGCTCGTCCATCACTGCGCTTATTCGCGACCTACTCAGAGAAAACCGATGAGTGGAACCGTGGCGGCGAGGTCTACGGCCATGCTCGCAGCACTGGTGGACAAAACGTCGACGAAATCACCTTCGGCTTTAACGTCGAAACATGGTGGTAATCCAAACCCGCTACTATTTATGAACCCAACGGGGTGAGTAATACGCTCACCCCACAAAGGACAACGCAGATGAAACTAAAACCGCTAGCAACTCTATTCATGGCTCTGTCTCTTGGCGCGTGCAGTGGATTACCAGAGCAAACCTTCAATACCGATTTGAGCCAACCACAATGTTGCTCAACGTTAGATGCTTTGCCTCTGACCGCCCTATCGATTCCTTTCCACCAGCAGGTGGTTATGGATGCAAATCTGCCAAGCATGAGCAGTGCGGTTTTACTTTCTTCAGATTCTGCCTCATCCAAACCGCTCCCGGTGATGAGCTATCAAATCACTTCTGACGCGCCATTTTCGCTACTTGTTCGCTCTTATGTTGATAACAATGCGCTATTTGCTGCGAACGTTCTTATTTATGACGCGAAATGGCAGCTTCTAACCGATTACTCGGCGAAAGACTTTAACTACCACACAACGGGTATGCGCGGCTTAGAACGTGTTGAACAAGTGATCACGGTGAACCCACAACTTAATGGCGCGCAATACGTGGTCATCGCTTCAGATTCGACACTACTTGGCACCGAATTGACTCGTAAGCACCCAGAAGAAGTTTACGCAGAAACACAAAACGTCATTGGCAGTAAACAGCTTCCGCTCACTGCTCAGTTCCAACCTTTTGGCGTTATTGATGTTACGGCGAGTGCCTCCGACAACAACGCGGTATTAACGCTTTTGGCGGAATTGGGCACACAAACCAACGACACCACAAAAGCAGAGTTAACTCCTGCCGCACCGCCTGAAGCACAAGATGAATGGACGTTGTACCAATCTCAAATCGATGCAGCGCTCAAAGACAACGACGTAAAACAAGCTGCGGCGGTTGCCAACCAAGCAGCTGAGCAAGGCTTTACCCAAGCAAAAGATTATCTCGTGAAGCAATTAGCGAAATAACGCTTCACAACAAGAACAAAGACACTCTCGCTACGGGCTCAAACTCCGTAGCGAAACAAGATTAGAAACAAAAAGTTAAGTAGGAAAACCATGAAGGCATTTTCAGAAATTCTCCAAAGACGCGACTGGGAAAACCCGCAATCAGTGAACATTCACTGTCTTAAGGCTCACAGCCCTCTTTCCAGTTTCCGCGATATTGACCATGCCCGCGACGGTATTCAAGCCCAGCGTCAATCGCTGAACGGACAATGGAAATTCAAACTGTTTGATGCGCCAGAGCAAGTTGACGGCGAGTTCATCGAGTCACAATTCAATGACAAAGACTGGGATGAGATTACTGTCCCTTCAAACTGGCAAATGCAAGGTTACGATAAGCCTATCTACGCCAACGTGAAATACCCATTCGAAGTAAACCCGCCGTTTGTACCAAGCGATAACCCAACGGGTTGCTACCGCACTACCGTGTCATTTTCAGCAGAAGATTTAGCCAATACGCAGCGCATTATCTTTGATGGCGTGAACTCGGCTTTCCATCTTTGGTGTAACGGTACTTGGGTTGGCTACAGTCAAGATAGCCGCCTGCCTTCTGAATTCGACCTAACGCCTCACCTTGTTGCGGGTGACAACAGCTTAGCCGTCATGGTGATTCGTTGGAGTGATGGCAGCTACCTAGAAGACCAAGATATGTGGTGGCTAAGTGGTATCTTCCGCGACGTGACTTTGCTATCTAAACCACAACACTGCATTGAAGATGTGTTCATCACACCGGATTTAGACGCGTGTTACCGCGATGGTTCACTGTCGGTCGTGACTTCGATTTCTGCGCCGGACACCTACCAAGTTCAAGTGCAACTGTTTGATGGCGAACAAGCCGTGACAGAGCCACGCATCGACCGTCCGCACAACCGTCGCATTGACGAACGTGGCACATGGGATGACGTGGTATTCCAAACATTGCACGTACGCGAGCCAAAGAAATGGACGGCGGAAACACCGAACCTTTACCGCTTAGTTGTTTCACTGTTGGATGAAAATGGCACGCACTTAGAAAGCGAAGCGTACCCTGTGGGCTTCCGTAAAGTCGAAATCACCGATGGCCAATTGAAGCTAAACGGTAAGCCTCTGTTGATCCGCGGCGTGAACCGTCACGAACATCACCCAGAGCTTGGTCATGTGATGACGGAAGAAGACATGATCCGCGACATCTGCTTGATGAAACAATACAACTTCAATGCGGTACGTACGGCGCACTACCCGAACCACCCTCGTTGGTACGAACTGTGTGACCAATACGGCTTGTACGTGTGCGATGAGGCGAACATCGAAACCCATGGCATGCAGCCAATGAACCGCCTATCGAGCGACCCACAATGGGCGCACGCTTACATGAGTCGCTACACCCAAATGGTGATGCGCGATAAGAACCACCCTTCAATCATCATCTGGTCTTTAGGTAACGAATCCGGTCACGGCAGCAACCACAATGCCATGTACGCTTGGTCTAAAAACTACGACCCTTCTCGCCCAGTACAGTACGAAGGCGGCGGTTCAAACACCACAGCAACCGACATCATTGCGCCAATGTACGCGCGTGTGAACACTGTCATTGAAGACGAAGCCGTTCCTAAATGGGCAATCAAGAAATGGGTGTCGTTACCAAATGAAACTCGTCCTTTGATTTTGTGTGAATACGCACACGCGATGGGCAACAGTCTGGGTAGCTTTAATGACTACTGGGATGCGTTCCGCGATTACCCTCGCTTACAAGGCGGCTTTATTTGGGATTGGGTGGATCAAGGCTTGAGCCAATGGGATGAAAACGGCCAACACTTCTGGGCTTACGGCGGCGACTTTGGCGATGAAATCAATGACCGTCAGTTCTGCATCAACGGTTTGATCTTCCCAGATCGCACAGTTCATCCAACGTTGGAAGAAGCAAAATACTGCCAACGTATGATCACCGTATCACTGCAAGAACAAACCAAAGAAGCTTGTACACTGTTGGTGACTAACGAGAACTTATTCCGCGCGACCGATAATGAGCAATTGAACTGGTCTCTGTTGGAAGATGGCAAAGTGATCCAAACAGGTTCGCTCACGCTTAATGTTGAAGCCGACAGCCAAGCAAGTATTGAGATTGCCCTTAACTTCACGCCAAAAGCGGAAGCGCAATACCACTTTAATACCGACATTACTCTGATTGCTGCAACGCCTTGGGCTGACGCAGAACACGTCGTCGCTTCTGAGCAAATGTCACTACGCAATACAGCAGGCCTTGCTCTGCCAACATTGGAAACGCAACCAGCACCAATGCTAACGCAGCAAGACAACGCCGTTTTGGTGTCTAGCTTGGATGAAAAACATCAATGGCGTTGGGATAGCCAAACTGGCTTGATGACCGATTGGCGTGTCGATGGCGAGGCACAAATGCTCGCGGCACCACAAGATAACTTCTTCCGTGCGCCACTGGATAACGACATCGGTGTGAGCGAAATCGACAACGTCGATCCAAACGCTTGGATGTGTCGTTGGGACATGGCGGGTATCGGCCAGTGGGAACGCCAATGCGTCGCTTGCCACAGTGAAACTCTGGCGCATGCAGTGAAAGTGACTTCGACGTTCGCTTACCACTTTAATGGTGAAGTACAGGCGATCACGACTTGGACACACACACTAAGCAATAACGGTGAGATGGCATTGGCTGTCGACGTGAAATTGGCTGATGATTTACCACCAATGCCACGCATCGGTTTGGAGTTCGAACTGCCATTGAACGAGCAAAACGCGCCGATCACATGGCAAGGCTTAGGTCCATTTGAAAACTACCCTGACCGTTTGGCAGCGGCGCGCTTCGGCCTGCACACACAAACGCTTGAACAAATGCACACGCCATACATTTTCCCAACTGACAGCGGTCTGCGCTGTGGTACGCAATGGTTGAAGGTGAATGAGTTAGAAATCTCGGGGGACTTCCAGTTCAGTGTGAGTCAGTACGCTCAGCAGCACTTAGCAGCAGCGAAACACACCAACGATTTGGTCACAGAAGAGAAGATTTACGTGCGCCTAGACCATAAACACATGGGCGTGGGCGGTGATGACTCTTGGAGCCCAAGTGTGCACAAGGAATTCCAGTTAACGGACAATCAATACGCTTACAAAGTGACGTTTAAACCCGCTCAGTAATCGATTGATACCCTAAACAAAAAACACGTCAGTGTGGCTTAATCCCCAAGTTTCGGCTTGGGGATTTTTTATTTGAGTATAAGTTTTATGCCTGTCTTATTGAGCCAGTTTGCCGTAGATGTAAGCGAGCTCTGCCACCGTTTTCGCCGAGAACTTTTTCAACAGGCTTGCTCGATGCACTTCCACCGTTCGCATCGCAATGCACAGCTCATCGGCAATGCGAATATTGCGCTTGCCAGCGATGATCAAACGCAGAATGTCTTTCTCTCTTGGCGTCAGTGATTCGTACGCAGCTTTCGCGCCCGCAATATCCAAATTCGCCGCAGACTGAACTTGGCCTTTTAAAATCGCTTGTGCCAGCTCATCCCCTTTTACGGGCTTTTGGAAAAAATTAACCGCGCCGGCTTGCAGCGCATCCACCGCCATTGGCACATCGCCATGTCCGGTTAAGTAAATCACCGCCAGTGGGCTCTTGGCTTCATTGAGAATTTGATGCACTTGCTGGCCACGTAGATTCGGCATTCGGCTATCCAGAATCACGCAGCCCGCTTGATGGATATCCACGCCATCGAGAAATTCCTGCCCATCGGCAAACGTCGTCACAGAGAAGTCATGTTCTTCGAGCATAAACGCCAACGAATCTCGCACCGACTCATCATCGTCGACCACAAATACGGGTAGTTGCTTATCACTCATTCACTTCTCCTGTGTTTCTTTTTGTTTGTTCTTCGTCGTTGCGTTTTGTATTGGCGGTTTTCATGGTTTGATACGGCAAGGTTAATACCACCAAGCAACCGTGTGGCTGAGTAGATTGAATAACGAATTCACCACCATGCATCTCCATCACATCACGACAGATCGCCAAGCCTAGCCCTAACCCTTCCTGTTTTGTACTCACAAAGGCGGCGGTTGGGTTCTCATGCTCCAAGCCCGTACCGTTATCCAACACTCGAATCGACATACTTTGGGCTTGATAATCCGTGTGAAGCGCAATTTTGCCTTGATAACTATTAGGGTGATTTTCTGCGTACATCACACAAGCATCTATCGAGTTGTTCATCACGTTCACCAACACTTGCTGCAGACCTACGGCATCAGCTTCGACCCATTGAGGTTGTCCTTCGGTGCTGCGAACCACTTCAATGCCTTGCTTCTGCAAGCGGAAATTCAGCAGCTCAACCGTATCAGAAATCAGTTGCTCAACATCGCACGCAGCCATGTCGACGCTGCGCTTTTTAATCAAGGTTCGCAGGCGACAAACGATCGCATCGGCACGTTCTACTTGGGTCTGGATCTTTTCTAATACTGGCACGATATCTTCATGAGGACGCTTCTTAGCTAACCGTAACAAGCCACCTTCGCTGTAGTTTCGGATCGCCGCCAAAGGTTGGTTAATCTCGTGCGCAAGACTGCTGCCTAATTCGCCCACAATAGCCACTCGTTGCGAGTGCTCTAGCATTTCGCTCTTCTCTTTTAAACGCAGTAAGGTTTTCTCTAGCGCTTGTTTACTCTTGCTGAAACGATATTCCAGCCAAAAGTGATAAATGTTCAACACAATCACAAACAGAAACAACGCCCACGCCCATTCTTGATGAAAACGCAACCAGCGTAACGCCTCTTTCCACCAAGGTTGCTGCAATGGGTGCAAGTCCATCGCTTGGTAGAGTTTATCTATCGACAACAAACTGACTGGTGATGTCCAACCGGATGCTTTAGCAGCAATCGCAGCGGGATTATCGGCAGGCATCGCAAGCAAGGCTCGACTGATCTTCTTGGCTAATTGAGACGATCCACGTTCCGTTTTCGCAAAAGACCAGTTTGGATACAGGGGCGTCGATACTGCACACTCGGTTTGAGGAAGTTTAAGCGGACTTAAAACCCGAAGTTGCCTCTCTTCCAATAACCCTTCACCTTCCATTTGTTCAACCAAACAAGCTGGAACCACCGCCGCTTCCACATTGTGGTCACGCAGTTGGTAGAGGTTGGCATCAATTGGGAAGCCTAAAAAGCGCACGTCCGAGAAGAAGTCATTCGGATCTAATCCTTTCTCTATCACTTGATAACGCAATGTGAGGTAACCGCCAAAGGCTTTCTCTGACACCGCCGCAATCGGCAAACCGGAAACATCATTGAGAGTGGAATAAGTCGAATCAGAACGCACCACCAACGCCGACCCAATGCCGTAATTGGAGTTTTCTGGCGCTTGGCTGGTCAACGTCGCGATCCAAGACAACGCGTACTGACGCCCCAAACGCACTGCTTGTCCGGGGTTAGTGAGAATGAAGTCCATGCTTTGGTTTTCGACTGCGTTGGTCATGCCATCGAGATCTAACGGATGGAGAACAAACCGCACTTCAGGGATCTGTTGATTAAGCCAGTAAATCGTCGGTTGCCAACGCTGCTCCGCATATAAATGGCCGCGTATGGCTAGCACACCCACATCGACTTGCGGTTTAGAGAAAGCGCTGGAATCTAATGTCTGCGTTGGTGCTGCATGAGCAAAAGAAATCGTGAGGCAGCCGAGCATAAGACTGATAAAAACAATCCATAAGCGAATGAAGTTTAGCGATTTTTTCAGCATGAATTGTTTCTTAATCCTCGGTATTGGGAGCATCAGAATAACAGCAACATAGCGGAATCCACATTTGTTTTAGATCAACTTTGCTCTCGGTATGTGGAAATCCACTATATCGGCAAAGGGCTGCAATTCTGACAATGAAAACAAGCTCTAATCAATCTTAGCAGGTGAGTTATGGATTCCACCAAACGCCGTTTTCTCAGTGCCGTTACCGCAGGCGCTGCGCTGATTCCGATCGCCGGAATTGGCACAGCCACAGCAGGCACAGTGATCAGAAACAACAATGAACCCGACCGCAAAGGCCAAGTCGGTAAACGCTACGCCATGGTTGTCGACTTGCGTAAATGCGTTGGCTGTCAGGCGTGTACCGTCGGTTGCAGCATCGAGAACCAAGCCCCGATTGGCCAGTTCCGAACCACAGTAAAACAGTATGAAGTCACCCTCGATGATGGCTCAACCGCAACGAAAGAAGTGAAGTCTTTCATGCTGCCACGCTTGTGTAACCACTGTGATAACCCACCGTGTGTGGCCGTTTGTCCGGTGCAAGCCACATTCCAACGGGAAGACGGCATCGTGATGGTCGATAACAGTCGCTGCGTGGCGTGTGCTTACTGTGTTCAAGCCTGCCCTTACGATGCGCGCTTCATTAACGAAGAGACCCTAACTGCGGACAAATGTACTTTCTGCGCACATCGCCTTGAAGAAGGTTTGCTGCCAGCTTGTGTGGAAACGTGCGTCGGTGGCGCTCGCGTGATTGGTGACATCAACGATCCGAACAGTGAAGTTCGTCGCCTGATGACAGAGCACCAAGACGACATCAAGGTGCTAAAACCAAACGAAGGCACCAAACCTCACGTGTTCTACATCGGCATGAATGAACGCTTCACTCAACACATTGAAGGTCAGCCTGCGATTTACGATCCACAAGGAGAAAAAGCATGAACATAACCGAAGTGCTCGTACAGCCTCAGGCCATCGCTTGGCTTCCGTGGGCGGTGCAATATTTCTTCTACATCGGCTCAGCTTATGCGGCAGCTATTTTGTTCTTAATCGCGCTGTTGTTTGAATCTCACACCAGCCATCGTCTGCGCGCGGCCTTGGTGCTGACTTTGGCAATTGGCGCGATCGTTGGCCCGCTCGCGTTAACAGGCGATCTCCACCAGCCGGGACGCGCGTGGCATTTCTACGCACACCTAACGCCATGGTCTTGGATGTCATTAGGTTCGTTGTTCTTACCTCTGTTCTCTGGCTTGGCTGTGGCAACGGCATGGTTATATCTGCGTAATGATTTGATCAACCTAGAGAACCAACCGGGTAAGGTATTTCCGCTACTTGCGAAGCTCTCGCTAGGCCGTTGGAAAACCAGCCGTAAGCTAATGATGGCAGCATCGATTGTGACCGTCTTATCTGGCCTCACCATCGCGCTTTACACTGGCGCAGAGATTGCGATCGTGAAATCTCGTTCGTTGTGGCATCAACCTGCATCGCCTGTGCTTTGGTTTGTCACGGCATTTATCGGCGCGGTCGGCTTTACCTTACTTATTTGGCTTTTGATTCCATCGAAGTCGGACCGCCTGACCTTCGGAGATACTCGTTTACTGCGTCAGACGACAGCAATTAGCGGCGCATTATCGCTGTTGTTGATTCCTATCTGGGCTTCTAACAATGCCAGTTCATCCCTTTACGCTTCTCCATTATGGGTACAGCACATCGCATTACTAACGTCTTTGCTGCTGGGTAGCGTGCTGCTTGCACTGTTTACGCTGCGTGATACCAACCGTCACTTCATTCGAGTGTTATTCATGTCTGGGATGGCACTGACCACAGCGTGGACGGTTCGTTGGATCACCATGATGGAAGTACAAACCATAGCTAAGTTCGATGTTGGCCCATATCCATATGACTTGCCGATTGGCAGTAATGGTCTGCTCGGCATCATCGGTATGTTTGGACTGTGGATTGCGCTGGCATTACTTGGTTCCGAACTGATTCAACCAAAGCTTGAATCGGCACCTTCAACCCTAACTCAACACTGATCTAAGAGGATTTCATTATGGATAATAAACGCCGTCAGTTTTTGAAATCTGGCCTTGCAGTGGGAGGGCTTGGTGCCTTTGCTGCGGGCTACGCAACCACCACAAAACACATGGTAGAAGGTGCTATTCACGGCACTGCGGGGGAGAAAACCCGTGATATTCACCACGGCAACTCACTGGAGCCCGAATACAAGGTGAACGACAAGGGCAACTTAATCCCGAACCCAAATCAGCGCGTTGCGCCATCAATGTGTTTTGGTTGTTGGAGCCTATGTGGTTTGCGCGTTCGTATCGACAATCGTAACGACGAGATCCTGCGCATTTCGGGCAACCCATACCATCCGTTATCACATCAGCAACACATTCCATTTGAGACGCCTGTAAAAGACGCTTACTTGAGCTTGGTGGGGGAAAACGGTTTAGAAGGCCGCTCCACAGCGTGTGCTCGCGGTAACGGCATGATGGAAATCCGTAATAGCCCTTATCGCATTACCCAACCACTTAAGCGTGTGGGCAAACGTGGTGAAGGCAAATGGGAACCGATCAGCTACGAGCAATTGGTGGACGAAGTCGTCAACGGTGGTGATCTGTTTGGCGAAGGTCATGTTGAAGGTTTGAAAGACATTCGTGACCTCACGACGCCCGTTGATCCGCAAAACCCAGAATACGGCCCGAAAGCCAACCAACTGTTGATGACCAACGCCGGTAACGAAGGCCGTGACGATATCTTCAAGCGTTTTGCTTTTAACAGTTTTGGTACGCGTAACTTTGGCCACCATGGTTCTTACTGTGGCTACGCTTTCCGTGCAGGCAGCGGCGCGTTCATGAACGATTTGGATAAGAACGCCCACTTAAAGCCAGACTTCGATAATGCCGAATACGTTATTTTTATTGGCATGTCACCAGCACAAGCGGGGAACCCGTTCAAACGTCAGGCTCGTCAGCTAGCCAAAGCGCGCACCGAAGGCAAACTGGAATACACCATTATCACGCCGAGCTTGCCAGCAGGTTCATCCAGCCTTGCTGCGGGCGATAATAACCATTGGATGCCAATTAAACCGGGCACCGATTCAGCCTTGGTTCTTGGCATGATTCAGTGGATCATCGCCAACGAACGCTACAACAAAACCTTCCTTGCTCAACCAGGAGCAACGGCGATGCAAAGAGCGGGCACGGCACATTGGTGTAATGCCACTCACCTTGTGATCAGCGATGAATCTCACCCACGTCACGGGCAATTCTTACGTGCATCTGAAATGGGCATGCCATTTGAAGGGGAAGCACTGTCAGAGACAGATCCATACGTGATTGTCGATGCGCAAAGCGGCGAGTTGAGCGTACACAAGCAGGCGGGTGAAGCATCGTTGTTTGTCGACCAAGATGTAGAGCTGACATCAGGTGTCGTTCGCGTTAAGTCATCCTTGCAACGTTTGAAAGAGGAAGCGTTTAAATACGATCTGGACTTCTACAGCGAGCAATGTGAGATCCCAGCGGATCAAATCATCGCGCTAGCAAAACGCTTCACCAGTCATGGCACTAAAGCGGTTGTCGATACTCACGGCGGCAACATGCACACCAACGGCTTCTACAACGCCTTCACCCTCATGATGCTTAATGCTCTGATTGGTAATATCAACATGAAAGGCGGTGCGATGGCGAAAGCAGGCGGTTATCCGACATCTGCCGCTGGCCCTCGCTACGACTTCACCCAATTTGAAGGCAAAGTGGGACCAAAAGGCGTGTTCCTCTCACGCAGCAAATTCCCTTACCAGAAAACCAGCGAATACAAACGTCGCGTGGAGGCAGGCGAATCCCCTTACCCAACTCGTGCACCTTGGTATCCGTTTGCAGCGCCTTTGCTTACCGAGCATCTATCGGCGGCGATCGATGGTTATCCATACCGAGTGAAAGCGTGGATCAACCATATGGCGAACCCAATCTATGGTGTGCCGGGTTTAAAAACGTTGCTTGAAGACAAACTAAAAGATCCAAAACAGCTCGGTTTGATTGTTTCTGTCGATGCCTTTATCAACGAGACAACGGCACTATCGGACTACATCGTGCCAGATACTGTCACTTACGAAAGCTGGGGCATGGCATCACCTTGGCATGATGTTCCAGTTAAAGCGGTGACGGCTCGCTGGCCAATCGTGGAAGCTCGCACAGAAAAAACCGCCGATGGTCGCAGTATTTGTCTAGAGAACTTCCTGATTGATATCGCCAAAAAGATGCAGCTAGGCGGCTTTGGTGACAACGCCATCAAAGACACGCAAGGTCGTTTACACGGTATTCACTCAGCTGAAGACTTCTATCTTCGCTCAGCAGCCAACCTTGCCTACGTCAAAGGTGGCGTTCCAGAAGTGAGTGCAGAAGACATTGCTTGGTCTGGTCTTGAGCGCCTGTTGCCAAGCATGCAAAAAGCACTAACACATGAAGAGATGAAGCGCGTGGCGTTCATTTTTGCTCGTGGTGGTCGTTTTGAAAACGCTACAGAAGCCTACAAAGGCGAACAAATGAAGTACAAGTGGTCGCGTCCTGTCGCGATTTGGAACGAGCGTGTTGGCAGTGCAAGAAACACCATGACAGGAGAGTTCTACAGCGGCTGTCCGACTTGGCATCCACAAAAGCTCGCAGATGGCACGCCACTTGAGACTCAGTACCCGAAAACCGAATGGCCATTTAGCCTGACCAACTTTAAATCGAACATTCACAGCGCGGTATCCAACTTGTCACCACGCTTAAACTCGATTAAAGGCGTTAACCCTGTCTATATCCATCCGGCGGATGCTGCCGCGGTTGGCATTCAAACTGGTGATCATTTCGTGATCGAAACTCCAGGAGCTAGCACCACAGCGCTTGCAATGGTCATGTCTGGTATTCGCCAAGGGACGCTCGGTTTTGAACATGGTTTTGGCCACACAGAGCTAGGTCAGCGTGCGCACTGGATTGGTGATAAACAACAGCCAGTGAAAACCAGCGGTCATGATGGCGTCAACATCAACGACGTGGGTTTGATTGACCCTACTCGTGAAGGTAAAGGCGTGATGCTTGATTGGGTAGTTGGTGCGGCGGCTCGTCAATCTCTGCCAGCGAAAATTCGCAAAGCGTAGCGGATTCAGCCACCATTTGTTTGTTAGGCTTCTTCCCTTTTCGGGCGGAAGCCTTTTTTATTTCTGCAGCAGGCCGCAATGCCTCTCCACAGGATTTATGTGGATTTCCACAGTAGCGAGAACTAATGACTATACTCACAATAATGCGTTCAAATAATAATCAGATGTGAGTCAGCATGTTTCGTAACCTATCTTTGGCAGCACTTTGCTTGAGTGCCGCCTCTTTTACAGCCTATTCTACACCACTCCCCGAACACGGTGAAATCTGCACCGGATGCCATGGCGTCGACGGTAAAGGTCAAGCAGGTATCGCGCCTATGCTTGCCGGACTGAATGCCGACTATATGGAAAGTCAGCTCGAACTCTTCTCGAACGACAAACGCCACAATGTCATCATGAAAGGCATGGCCGATGAGCTTAGCGACCCAACACTTCGTGCAGAAGTTCTGCAATATTTTGCTCAATTGCCGACTTGGGAATTTACCGACCTTGAGCAGCGCGGTGACCAAGCCGATATCAGCAATCCCTATCGCAAATTGGTTTATCAAGGAGACTGGGATAGGAACATTCCCGCTTGTTCAACTTGCCACGGCGCAAGTGGTATGGGTGTAGACAAATTCCCGCGCCTTGCGAGCCAACAAGCCGATTACTTACAAAACCAACTTCATGCTTGGAAGAACGGCACTCGTAGCGGTGATCCGCTCAATATGATGGGCAGTATCGCGAAAAAACTCACCGATAAAGAAATCGAAAACCTATCTTACTACTTCGCTTCTTTGCGTTATGAGGAATCGAAATGAAACTGATTTATTCCCTGCTGCTTGCAAGCATCTCTACCCTTGCACACGCCAGTGATGCAGCAAACCATGAACTGCCAGATCGCCAAACCGAATTACCAGCGGTACAAAAGCACGCTGATACGCAATACCTTAAACCTCGCGATTTGAGCACCATCGAAAACGACGAGTTTGGTCAGAAAGTGAAATACGGCTACTCACTGTTTGTGAACTCGCAGCAAATGCGTGGACGTTATGTGGGTAACGAGCAAAACTGTGTGAATTGCCATATGGAAGCCGGACGTAAAGCCAACGCAGCACCACTTTGGGCGGCTTATATGGCCTACCCTGCTTATCGCAAAAAGAACGACAAAGTAAACAGTTACGCCGACCGCATTCAAGGCTGTTTCACCTATTCGATGAATGGTAAGCCACCAGCAAAAGACTCAAAGGAATTAGAGGCGCTCAGCGCTTATGCCTACTGGTTAGCAATGGGAGGCTTATTGGACCAATACGGTATGCAAGATGAGCCTGTGCCTGCCATCAGCACTGAACAATTATTGACGGGCGGTAAGGCAGAAGACTTTCCGTTGCCAGAAAAAATCGCTAACGCTTTGCCTGCGGAGAAACGTGGCAACCTCGCAGGCCGTGGCTATCCAAAAATTGATAATCCAGAGCTTGAACCTTCACCAGAGCGTGGCGCGCAAGTTTATGTCGACAACTGCGCGGCCTGTCATGGAGAAAGTGGTCAAGGTATTCACGATGAAAACGGCCGCTCTTACATTCCACCTTTGTGGGGCGAATACGCTTACAACTGGGGTGCAGGCATGCACCGAATCAACACTGCGGCTTATTTCATCTACGAGAACATGCCTTTGGGCAAAAGCGTTCAATTGAGTAAACAAGAGGCATGGGATGTCGCGGCTTATGTCAACAGCCATGAACGACCACAAGACCCTCGCTACAAAGGTGATTTGCAAGCAAATGCAGCGAAGTACCACAACCACCAAGGGTACTACGGCAAAGAGGTGAATGGTCATATTTTAGGCAGCAAAGCCTTCCCGCCAACTACGGTAGATTAAGGCGTAACTTCAATTCGACTAAAAGCGTGTTCACCTGAGCACGCTTTTTTTGTTTTAAAACCTTGATACACCGCCACTATTCTCAATTGGGTGTTTGAGTTCATCCGCTGTGCATTGTTAAATGAAGCAAATTTCAGATCCTGAGTTCCCTATGGCTACCATCAAAGACGTCGCAAAAGAAGCTGGCGTATCCATTGCAACCGCATCTCGCGTCATCAATGACGCCCCACACACCAGTGAATCCGCGATTGTCGCCGTCAAAGAAGCAATGAAGAAACTAGGCTATCGCCCGAACGCCAATGCGCGCGCACTGGTCAGTAAATCGTCCAACGCGATTGGGGTATTGGTGAACGACGTTTCTGCCCCCTTTTTTGGCACCATGGTCAAAGCCATCGACACCATTGCCAGTGAGCAAGAGAAACAGCTTCTGATTGGCAGCGGCTATCATGATGCCGTGAAAGAGCGCAACGCGATCAACTTGCTGATCAACAGTCGCTGTGAATCTTTGGTCGTACACAGCAAAGGCATGACGGATGCCGAGCTAACCACGCTCGCCAATGAAATTCCGGGCATGGTGCTGATCAACCGTATCGTGCCAGACATCGCTTCACGCTGTATTGCTTTGGATAACCGCAAAGGATCTTACATTGCCACTGAGCATTTGATCCGCAATGGACATGAACACATCGGCTATATCTGCTCAGGTCATGATATTGAAGATGCAAGAGATCGTCGCGACGGTTACCTCGATGCTTTGCGAGATAACGGCATCAAGATTCGTGAAGAATACATCGAATACGGCGAGCCAGATGAAACCGGCGGCGAACAAGCCATGGTCAACCTGATGGCGAAGAACACGCCCATCACTGCTGTCGCTACCTACAACGACTACATGGCTGCGGGCTGCATGACCTTGCTGCAAGAAAATGGCATCCGCATTCCTGAAGACATGTCAGTGATTGGATTCGATGATGGTCATATCGCACGCTACATTTACCCTCGCCTAACGACCATTCGTTACCCAATTCAAGTCATGGCAAATGAAGCGGTCAAACTCTCACTTCAGTTAGTAAATAACGAAGAAGCCGAACGCACAGAACACAAATTGTTCATGCCAATTCTGGTCAGACGTGCTTCTGTTGGCAATATCAAATAACCTCAAACCAGCCTCACCGGCTGGTTTTTTCTATTAAACAGGTAAGAAGCTTGTAAAACATCCCCGCAAAAACAAGCGCATATCTTGAAAAAGGGTTATTCTTAGTGATTAAAAGTACGAAATAATAACTGAATGAGCATTCAACCCAATTCACGTCAATTAGTCTCCTGTGAGGAGTGCGGCTTGGTCGTTCGTATCCCAGATATCGAGCAAGGTCAAAAAGCGCAGTGTCCTCGTTGCGAACATTCGCTTACCAAAGTGAACGCGAAACCGTATCAAAGCGTCATTGCTGTATCGGTGGCTTGCTTGATCACCTTAGTTTTAAGTGTCTCATTCCCGTTTATGTCATTCAGTGTTCAAGGCTTATCTCAAGAGATTACCTTGATGCATGCCGCTAAGATGCTAGCCGAGTTTCATAACGCATTACTCGGGGCTTTGCTTCTGGCGACCGTCGTGGTGCTGCCCGCAATCTACGTCGGATTAATTCTGTTTTTACACCTTGAAGCCTTGAAGTCACTCAAGCATCCATTGGGTAAGAAGCAGATTCGCATGGCGAAAACCCTATGCCGGATCTTATTCCGTGTTGAACCATGGTTGATGGTCGATGTGTTCCTGATCGGTGTCTTAGTGAGCTTAATTAAAATCGCCTCACTGGCTGAGATTGGCATGGGTAGTTCGTTTTGGGCATTCTGTGTTTACACCGTGCTGGTCGTGAAATGTATTTCAATGGTCGATAAGAGCTGGCTGTGGGGACACTTCATTCCTGCGATTGAACTGCCAAATGTGAAAGAAGGTGATACGCACCACAATGAAAACCACATTGGTTGTCACACCTGTCATCAACTCAACCCTATTGAAGACAAAAAACATCAAAAGTGTCTTCGTTGTGATAGCCCAATACACAAATACAACCCTACAGACAGCATGCAGAAAGCATGGGCCTTACTTTTTGCGGCAATCATTTTCTACATTCCAGCGAACCTTTATCCAATGATGTACACTGTGAGCCTCGGTCATTCCGAAGGCTCGACCATCATGGAAGGTGTGGTTCTTCTGTGGCAACTGGGCTCCTACCCTATTGCAGCGGTTATCTTCTTCGCCAGTGTGTTTATCCCAATGGCAAAAATGTTGGCACTCGCTTGGCTGTATTTCAACGCTCAAAAAGCACAATACTTGCCTCCTGAAGAAAGTATTTCACGCTTGAAAATCTACCGAATTACAGAATTTATCGGTCGTTGGTCGATGATTGATATTTTTGTTGTCGCTATTCTGGTTGCGCTCGTGCAGTTGCAAAACCTAATGGCGATTTACCCTGGTCCAGCAGCGCTTTCATTTGCTGCTGTGGTCATACTCACCATGCTCTCTGCAATGATTTTTGACTCGCGTTTGTTGTGGCAATTACCACAAAACGAAGCGCAGGAGCCAATGACTAATAACTTAAATGAGAAAGCCAAATATGAGTGATGAGAACAAGGCAACCGCTCAAATAAAACCGCAAAAGCAGGTCTCTGCGATTTGGATCATTCCGATCCTTGCGTTAGCGATGGGAGCGTGGATGCTGTTCCAATACATCAACAGCACAGGGCCAGAGATCACACTGAAATTACCAACAGCAGAAGGTATTGAAGTCGGTAAAACAGAGATCAAAGCACTGAACGTAAAAGTGGGCGTGGTTACTGACGTTAAACTAAGCGAAGACTATGACCACATCATCGCTACAGCGCAAATGAACAAAGACGCGAAACGCATGCTGCGTGAAGACTCCATGTTCTGGGTCGTTAAGCCTCGTATTGGTCGTGAGGGCGTGTCAGGTTTAGAAACCCTGTTATCTGGTGCCTACATTCAACTTCAACCAGGCAATTCTCAGGTCGAAAAAGAGCATTTTGATGTTCTCGATGTGCCACCTGTCGCTTCCCCTGACGCAGAAGGTCTACGCATTGTATTGACACACCGCGAAGCCGGAAAACTTGGCGTTGGTGACCCAGTGATCTACAAAGGCTTTACCGTGGGTCGAGTTGAAACCACTAGTTTCGATGTCGACACTCGCCGCGCTTTGTACCAACTGTTTATCTTCAAGCCATATGACAGTCTTGTGCGTACCAAAACTCATTTTTGGTTGAGCTCAGGTGTCGATTTACAGCTTAATGCAGAAGGCTTTGAGGTGAAGTTCGGTTCACTAGAAAGCATGATTACGGGCGGCGTAACCTTCGATACCCTGCCAGGAATGGGCGCAGGAGATGAGCTCAAAGAAGACATGACACACTTCCGTTTGTTCGATGATGTTAAACAAGTGCGCGAAGGCATGTACGATGAATACATTCAGTTTGTGATGATGTTTGAAGAGTCTGTTCGTGGTCTGAAAGCTAAAGCACCGGTTGAATACCGTGGTTTACGCATTGGTACCGTTATCAAAGTGCCTATGCGAATGCCAACGCCAGAAGAAGACTTCTCCGCGAAGAAAATCCCAGTGCTTGTACGTATTGAGCTTGGCCGAGTTTATGAAAATTTACCATCAAGCCAACTGCCAAGGTTCAAAGAGAAGCTAAAAGAAGAGTTTGCCAAAGGTCTTCGCGGTACGCTGAAAACGGGTAACTTGTTAACGGGTGCGCTGTATATCGATGCGGATTTCTATCCTGATGATGAACCTTACGTGCCGAGCCAATTTGAAGATTTAGATGTCTTCCCAACCAAACAAGGTGGCTTTGCTCAGGTTCAACGCCAAGTGAATGACTTCCTAACCAAGCTAAACAGCTTACCAATGGAAGACACGTTGAACTCACTGAACAAGACATTGAAGAACTCGGAAAAAACGCTTGCTTCAGCAGAGCGTGTTGCGAGCAGTGTGGATCGTCTCCTCAACCAAGAAGACACCAAAGCGATTCCAGCCGACATTCGTAAGAGCCTAGAACAGCTGCAAAGAACATTAGATGGCTACGGTCCGAACTCCACCATGTACAGTGAAATGGAGTCGACGCTGAAAGAGCTAGAACAAGTAATGACTGAGTTCAAACCAGTCCTTAAGCAGTTGAACGAAAAACCAAATTCATTGGTATTTGGCGAAGATGAAGTCAACGACCCAATCCCAGTTAGAGGACAAAAATAATGAAACGCGGACTTTTATTGATTTCTGCCCTTCTGGCAGGTTGCAGTAGCGCTCCTGAAGACACAGGCGCTTTGTATGTCTTACCGGAAGCAAGCTCAGCAAAGGTAAGCGACACCATGATTGCACAGCGTCCACAACTTGTGGTTCGCCCAGTTGAATTAGCAAGCTATCTTGCCGACAGTGGCATAGTGTATCGCGCTTCAGAGACCCAGATCATCCAAGCGAAACACAATCAGTGGGCACACAGTATCTCTGAGCAAATCACGACGCGTGTAATCGACGAACTGCGTAGCAAGCAAAGCCAATACTGGCCGGTAGAAGTAAATAACCTGTTCGACCAGAGTGATGAGAGCAAGCTTCAATTGTCGTTAAGTAAGTTCAACGGCAGTTATGAAGGCAACGCTGAGATCGAAGGTGAATGGCTCCTTGTTGATGCTAACGGCAAGGTGAAGACCAGCGCACCGGTTAAAATCAGCATGCCTTTACAAGATGAAGGCTACGATGCGCTTGTCGATGCACTATCGGTAGGTTTGAACAACCTGACAGATCAAATCGCCGCTCAGCTATAACACTCCTCGCCCATTCAGTTCTCTGAGTGGGCGACTTTTTCTCCCCTTGTTTTCCCGATACACTGTAACCCTGCCCTTTTAGTGAGTGATAAAGAATGAAAGACATGCGACAAGCGTTGCTCGATGCCGGATTGCATTTGATCAATGAACACGGCTTTGCTGGTGTGGGTTTAATGAAGATCATTAACGAAGCAGAAGGTACTAAAGGGTCGTTTTATCACTACTTCAAATCAAAAGAACACTTCGGTGCGATTTTGCTGCACGACTACTTTGAAACGCACCTTGAGCGTCTCGAACGCTTTTTGAGTGACGAGTCCAAAGCGCCAAGCGAACGCGTACAAGCCTACTTTGATGATTGGTGCGTCGTTAAGTTGACCGAAGACTTTCGTATTCAATGCTTGGTCGTCAAACTCGCGGGTGAAGTCTCTGGTCACGACACTGAAATGCAAAGTGAAATGGCTGCCGGCACTAAGAAAATGATTGAGAAAATGACGACTTTCTTTGAGCGTAGTAATCAAGAAGGCACGCTTAGTTTGTCTGCACCGGAACAAACTGCAAAAACACTGTTTAGCTTGTGGTTGGGTTATACCTTGCTTGCGGCAATGCAAAAAGATCGCGCAATTTTAGATGATGCGATGCAAACCACCGCCAAGCTGCTAAACGAGTAAGCAGAACCTCTCACATACTCGGCAAAACACAGCACAGCACATATATCGAGATAAATCATCAAGATAAAGACAACAAAGCCAGCATTTCGCTGGCTTTATGTTTATTAGATGGGTAATGCTAATTTCCGACTCCACCGACGGTTTCTGCAGGTGTTTCTGGCGTCACTGGAGGCCACTTTTTGAAAGTTTCCAAATGCTGCTGAACAGCGGCTTGGGCAGGACCAAAGGCCCACATTTTCTGCCCCATCCATTTTAAGTACATACCGGATTCTTCTTCCGCTCGCTCATAAGGATCTTGACGTAGGTTGAACAACAGTGGCGCATTCAACTCTTCTTTCGGGCCAATCCAACCGTGGTTTTGTACCACAAAATGCGCTTTCCAGTCCCCCACACGAACAGCTTGCAGTTTATCGCGCTCATAGTAAAAGATTTCATTGCGATTAGATTTGCCGTTATTGGTTAGCATCTCCATTTGGTTGTAGCCATCAAGGTGTGCTTTGTGGCCTTTGTAACCTTTCAGCATTTGCTGTTTTAAATCAGCAGGACCACCAGCTGCTTCAACCAACGTCGGCAGTAGATCCATCCCATCAAACATACCGTTGCTGACTTTATTTGCTGGGATTTTTTCAGGCCAACTGATCAAGAAAGGTGCTCTAACCCCACCCTCCCATGTTGTTCCTTTCTCACCATGGAATGGCGTCATACCACCGTCTGGCCATGTCATGATCTCTGGCCCATTATCGGCGGTGAAGATCACTATGGTATTGTCAGCAACGCCGAGCTCTTCAAGCTTCGCAAGCATTTCTCCAACGTGGTCATCGAGGTCTTTCATTACGACCTCTTGCAATCCCCAACCGTTAGTACCAAGCATCGCTTCATATTTCGGAGAGAGATGCGTCCATACATGACCTCTTGATGGGCAGTACCAAGTAAAGAAAGGTTTTTCGGCCTTCACCGCACGCTCAATAAAATCGATCGCATGTTTGTTGACCTCATCATCAAGAGTACGCATTCGCTCAATGGTGAGAGCGCCATCATCTTTAATCGACTGGCCACCTTTTCCATCGGCTTTCGCATGAATGACATTACGTGGCGCAAACTTTTGGAAAGCTTCATCCTTCGGCCAATCAGGATCTTCGGTGTATTCCATTGCGTTTAGGTGGTAAAGCCAACCCCAATACTCGTCAAAGCCGTGCATAGTTGGAAGAAACTCATCGCGGTCACCTAAATGGTTTTTTCCAAACTGCCCCGTGACGTAGCCAAGCTCTTTAAGTAACTCAGGCAGAGTTGGAGTATTTTGGTTTAACCCAACAGGACCACCAGGCAGGCCGACAGTGTGCATGCCTGTTCTTACCGGTAATTGTCCAGTTAGAAAAGCAGAACGCCCAGCAGTACAAGATGGCTGGGCGTAATAATCGGTAAGTAACATGCCTTTTTCAGCGATGCTATCAATGTTTGGCGTCTGGCTACTCATCAACCCACGGTGATAAGCGCTGACGTTAGAGACACCAATATCATCAGTAAATATCACGAAGATATTGGGTTGGTCCTGCGCTGCGGTTGCAGCGAAGGACGCCCATGAAGTCAATCCTAGCGCTATACGACGAAGTATCCCTTTCATAGATTTTCCTTATGCAGTTTGCTCTTCTTTTCTGATCATCTTCAGCCCCACTAAGCCAAAGCCGAACTCCAAAAATAGATACACGACTAACAACCAATGCGGCATTCCGTCTACTAGCAAACTCAAGAGCCTTCCCATCGCTAAGCCCCACATAAAAATGACCAAGCTATACAGTGCAGGTAGACGATATTTGGTGCTCATCGCCCCCATTACCCAAAACATAGAGAGCGCTAAATACAATCCCATGACCGCTCGGAAAATGTGGCTAACATTCACCGAGGATGCATCAATCCCAAATAAAAATGAGAGCGAGTCAACCGGTGAAAAACCATAAGAAAGTGCAATCGGGGTAAGACCTGCCGCAGCTAAGAGAAGAAAAATACTTTGAATTTTCATGACGTCTCCTGATTCGCTGTTTCACATACAGCGTAGTTAAATTAACAAATTAAACAAGTTGCATATCTAATGGTTTTTTGAAAGAGGCTTGATGAAGCCTGTGTGTCTTTAAGCAAACATTAATAAAGGCGCCAAAATACACAAACCAGATAGCAGGACGTTTTCGATTTTCATCTGGGATTCTCCGTCAAATATCATTCCATCGACGTTGAATGTTGAACGCATTACCACGTTCTTCGATGGTCAAAGAATACACAATACAAACCGGTCGGTCTAGTATTATTTACAAAAAGATCTTAGCTCGATCATAGAGAATTGGTATCACACTGAATTGAAAAGAAAGTTATCCATAAACCTGAGATTTTGAATTACTGCAATCCATGCTCTACGCTAATTTTGTGCAATTCATTTAATAACGATTACAAACACGGACGTTGATATGGCTAAGATGACCTTCCCTTCTATCGCCCTTATTTCCTCGCTTGCAGTGGCGCCAAGCGCAATAGCAGAAGATACGCAATCCTCACCAAGCAACTGGCAACACAGTGTCGAGATCTACATGCTCGCCTTAAATATCAATGGTGATACCACCATGGGTAACTTCTCTTCCAGTCTCGATGTCGATCCAAAGTTCATCATGGATCATCTCGACATTGGTGCTATGGCAAGACTTGAAGGGGTATATCAAAACAAATGGGGTTACTACATCGATTACAGTTTTATGGATCTCAGTGGTGACGTAAATAACCTGTCAGGTATTCTCCCTAATGTCAGTTATCGTGCTGATTTGGAGATCCGCCAAGGCGTTCTAGAAGCAAAAGCATTTCAGCGAGAAACCTACTCCTTCGGCATGATCGATTACATGTTTGGCTTACGTTGGTGGGATAACGACATCAAGGGCAAGGTTTACCGCAACGATAACCGCATTCTGGTGGATAGGCTCAACATCAAAGAAGACTGGGTTGATTTTCTAATGGGTGTTAGATGGATCAATGACCTAACCAAAGATTGGCGCTTTCATGCCAGCTTGGATGCCGGTTTAGGTAAAGACACCAACTTTACCTATGCGACCCAATTTGGTTTGCGTTACCACATTAATGATTGGTCAGACGTTAACCTCGCTTACAAATCCACTTGGGTTGATTACGTAAACGAAGGAACCTTTGAATACGATACCGCCTCGCACGGCTTCTTAATCGGTCTTGGTTTGTACTTTTAATCACTTTAGGGCGAAGTGTTTCGGCACTTCGTACCGGATTCTCCTAAGCTAATAAGAACGAGTGTCATAAGGTGTTGCTTAGATGAACAAACCGGAAGTTATCTGGCCGGATTATTATCATCCCAAACATTCTCATATTCATGTGCGTAGCCAAATCGAAATCCCTGAACCTCCCGAGGTTGTTTGGCAACACTTAGTTCGTGCTCATGAATGGCCCGCATGGCGAGACGGAAAAACCATGGTGCAGATCCTAAGTGGCGACAGCACATTGTGCAAAAACACCATGTTTCGTTGGAAAGCCTCTTGGCTAGACTTTCATTGTACGGTTGTCGAATACACACAGCATCAGCGCTTGGCTTGGAAAGGGAAAAAAGGCGGCGTTGATATGTATCACGCGTGGGTGTTGGAACCAACCAAAACCGGTTGCAGTATTGTCACCGAAAGCACACAACGTGGTGGCATGACTTGGCTTACCAAATACTTTGCACCAAAAAGGTTGAGAAGATACCAGCTCAAATGGCTAGAAGAGTTATGTCGTCAGTCTCATGGTCACTGCGGCAAATAAGCACCAATGCCCCCCGCCTACCGACGGATATGTACAATAAATGCTCCCTCCCTGATCTCAATCATATTTGAGACACATTGCATGAGATACCCTTAGCGAAAACTATAAAACCCAATCATATGACCCCATGGTCAATAGATAAGGCGCTTGAGCAGCAATGTCGATTAACATTTCAGATCTAACCACCGCATTAAGCAAGGTGGAGCACATCCACAAAGTTCAATTGGAAAACGTGCATCAGTTTTTTAAGTCTAACGAAACTTTCTCGGTAAAAGCCTTTAGCCAAATCGTGGCGACGGACTCTATTGATGAACGTTTTAAAGCTATCGACAAAGAATTTGCTTCACTTGGTGACGTTAAGACATACTTGCTGGAAGCTTCTTACCTAGTAAGCTAAATGCCTCAAGAATAAAAAATGTATGGTCCGC